>CAYUZM010001112.1:0-2372 GCA_964449665.1 uncultured Solibacteraceae bacterium | reverse complement strand
CATCGGAGCCGCGCCGATCGCGGGGGCCGCGGCCAACGTCGAAAGGAAATGTCGGCGGTGCATCATGACCGCATAGTTTATCAACAGCAAAAGCGCATCAACGCGCGGGCACCCTAACTACCGGCGACGGCGCGTTCCCCACCGTCACCACAAGGTCCTGCTCGCCACCTGGAATGTTGATCGGCACCACGAGGTTCACCTGGTACACGCCCGCCAATCCCGGTGCGAGCCCCGCGAAACTGACAATCGCCGACTGCCCGCCAATCGTCACCGACGGAAGCGTACGAGTGCGCGCCAGTGGCGACTCCGGCGTCGCCGCGCCTGTCGCCGGCGTATTGTCGACCGCGCCCAACCCGGTCGCGTATAGATACACGTTCTCTCCGGGTTGCAGCGGGCTCTCCTCCGTCACCAGTGTGTTGCCGGCCGCCCGCACCACAATGGCCTTCGCTCCTTCACTCGTGAATACCGCGGGCTGCGCATCGAACACGCCGACATCCACCGCCGCGCCCGTCACCGTGCCGCGCCTCACCGCCACGCGCGCGGCCTGCGCGCCCGTCAGCTCAAACGGCGCTTGGAAATTGATCTGCTCCAAGCCGCCGACATTTGCCACCGCATACAACGGCGCGGGTACGTCATTCACCAGCACGGCGATCTCCTCCAGCGCCGTGGGCAGCGGCAGAGACTCGGCCGCCGTCACGCCCGCGTTGTACTTGGCGCCGCTCACGAACGCCGTCGCCGCCGAGCCCGGTGTCAATCCAGCCACGTAGCTCGCGCCGTTCACCACGCTCGACGACGTCAGCCGCGGCGGCCCGGTCAATTCAATGCGATAGATTGTGCCCGTTCGATAATTGGCGACATACACCTCGCCCGCGCGGTCCTGCCCAAACGTCGAGATCAAAAAGTTCGCCGGGCGAATCAACAACTGGCTCGTCCACTGCCCGTTCTCCTGGCCCAAAGTCCAGATGCGTCCCGACGCATAGTCGCCGTAAATGTAAAGCCCGCGCAGCGCCGGCGAAATCGATCCGCGATACACGTACCCGCCCGTGATCGAGATGTCTCCATTCTGCCGCGTGTACTCGATGACGGGTCTCACACCCAGCGGCGTGCATCCCGGGCTGACGCAGCTCAAACCCTCCATCACGTTCCAGCCATAGTTTTCGCCGCCCGTGCTCGTCGCGAGTTGAAGGTTGATTTCCTCGGCGCGCCCTTGCCCCACATCGGCGATCCACATGTTCCTCGTTGCGGGATCGAAAGAGAAACGCCACGGATTCCGCAGTCCCGTCGCCCAAATCTCCGGCCTATAGAGAAGGTTATTGCGGAACGGATTCGTCGCCGGCACGCTGTACGCCGCAAGGTTCGACTCCACATCGATCCGCAGCATCTTCCCGAGCAGCGATTGCGGGTTCTGCGCATTGCGTTGCGGATCGTTGGCGCTGCCGCCGTCGCCCATTCCGATATACAGGAATCCATCGGGGCCAAACTGCATCTGCCCGCCATTGTGATTGCTGAACGGCTGCGCGATCGTCAGCAGAATCTGCTCCGACCCCGCGTCTGCCGTGTCGGCGTCAGCCGCAGTCATGCGGAAGCGCGAGATGGTCGTCGCGCCGCTGCGGTTCGTGTAGTTGAGGTAGAAGTACTGCTTCGCCTTGAAGTCGCGCGGAAACGCCAGGCCCAGCAGTCCACGCTCATCACCGCCCGCGTTGATCCGCGTCACGCGGTCCGTAATGTCGAGCACCAGTTGTGGCATACCTGCCCGCACCACGCGCACATAGCCGGCCTGCTCCAACACAAATAGCCGCCCCGAACCATCGTCGGGCTGCTGAATGTCCACCGGCCGCGCAAAGCCAGTAGCCACTTCGGCCAGCCTCACTTCTTGCGCCCCCGCCACGGCCACCATCGCCCAGACGCACAACCACCGAACGTTCCGCATACAGCAAGTTAGATGGCCCGCGCTGTGATAAGTTACACGTTTCGCCCATGCACCGACGTTTGTCACTTTTTCTTCTCCTGACCTTTCCCGCGCTGGCCCAGACCATAAAGCCAGTGCCTCCGCCCGGCATCGAGATTCCCGCGGCCGACCGCAAGTCGCTCGAAGCGTCGCTCGCGCGCCTCCAATCGAAGATCGCGAAGCTACCGCCCTCGCCACTCGTCGCCGACGTGCGCATCTTCCACGATGCCGTCTACTACGCCCTCGCCTACAACGGCTTCCTCAAAGACGACGAAGTGTTCAAGGCTCGCGAGTTGCTGTTTCAAGGCGAGCAGCGCGCCGACGCTTTGGCGAAAGGCGACGCCCCGTGGACATTCCAACCCGGACTCGGCGTCCGCGGCTACGTATCGAAGATCGATGGCAGCACGCAGCCGTATGGACTCGT
>CAYUZM010001111.1:0-2372 GCA_964449665.1 uncultured Solibacteraceae bacterium | reverse complement strand
CGCTTTCCACGCTGCAACTGGGCGTGCGGCTGATTCTGCCGGCATTGGTGGGTTTGACGTTGTGGTGCGGGCGGCCGGTGGAGTTTCTTCTGCGGCGGCGGAAGGGGCTGGCGGTGCTGGGGGTGTTGACCGGCTGGCTGACGGTCTGGTCCGCACATCAGTATCCGTATTACCTCTCGCACTTCAACGAATGGGTGGGTGGTTCGGACCGGGGCATTCGGTATTTGTCGGACAGCAATCTGGACTGGGGGCAGGATTTGGGCGCGCTGGCGGAGTATCTGCAACGGAACCGGGTTCCGAAGATCTACCTGGCTTACTTTGGGGCGGACAATCCGTACGCCTATATTCCGGAGAACCGGCTGGAGCCGATTGCGCCGCCGTGGGGAGCGGGGGAGGGCAAGGGGCCGCGCATCGAGGTGAAGCCGGGCTACTACGCCGTGAGCGCGACGTTGTTGACCGGGCAGCTCTTCGAACCGAAGTTCCGCGACTATTACAAGCGGTTCCGCGAGATGGAGCCGGTGGGGAAGGCGGGCTATTCGATTTTCATTTATAAGGTGCCGGCGGGAGGGGGCTCCGATGGCGGCGGATCGGTCGGCGGGGGAGCGTTGGGCGTTGGCTCCTCGGGCGCGGGATCGGCGGTAAGGGGATCGGTTGAAGGTTCCGGCGCGGGTTCGGGCGTTGGAGCCGGTTCCGGTGTTGGCGCGGGTTCAGGGGCGGAAGCCGGTTCGGGAGCGGGATCTGGTGTTGGCGCGGGTTCGGCGGCGGGTTCCGGTGTGGGAGCGGGCTCAGGGGCAGGGGCGGGTTCTGGCGTTGGCGCGGGAGCCGGTTCAGGAGTAGGCTCGGGCGCAGGTTCCGGCGCGGGCAGGTCTTCAAAGGAAAAGACGAGGTCGTAGCCGGAATCCTGTCGCAAAAAGAGGCGGGCGCGGGCGCCGGCCGTGGAGTTCGATTCGTTCTCGCCCTCGGGAAGCACCCACGGATACCAGTCGCCGTAGGGGACGATTCTGCGCGGGGTGGACCAGCCGGCCGGGTTGGCGAGATCGGCGTTTGCGGTGAGATAGATGCCTTCCTGCGGCCAGCCAGGCTCGCAGCAGGAACGATTCATAAGAACGACGTAGCGATTGAGGTGCGTATTCCAGTGAACCGACGGGCCCCAGAACGAGTCGGTGTTGGCTTGTTCCCAACCGGCGGCGGCGGGGAAGATGGGCGTGACGCGGCCGCCAAGGCCGGGCTCGCTCCAGGCGCCCTGATGGTATTTCCAAACCGCGCCTGAGGGGGATGACAGGTTGCCAACGGGCATGCGGGCGATGGCAACTCCTTGGTTGGCGAGCTCTCCGCCATAGGAGCCGAACAGGAAATAGATGTATTCGCGATTCTGGTCGGCGATGATGGAAAAATCGCCATGGCCGTTGGCGAAGTAGCCATTCTGGGCAGCGCAGTTGTCGGGTTCGCCGGAACTCAACACAATGCCAAGGTCGGTGAAACTCTTGCCGCCGTCATGGGAGACGAGCGCGCCGATTTGGGGAGTGTTCAGCGTGGAGCCGGGACACACTTCCATGCGTTCATGGTGATACCAGCCGTAGAGCAGGCCGTCGTGTTCCCAGACGGACTCGATCCACATGGGGAAGTGATCGTGGCGGTCGATGACGACGGGCTGCGTGACGAGTTCGTTGGAGCCGGCGACGAAGGTGGAGACCATTGGGTCGCCGGCGGAGTGGAAGAGTTGGAGGTTGCCGTTGCGCCAGATGGCGGGCGTGTTGGAGTCGACGACGAAGGGGAGATGGATGGGCTCGGCCGGTTCGAGCTCGACCCGAATTCCTTGAGGGACTTGGGCGGACAAGGAAACAGCCGCAAATAGAATGCAAATAGCGCGCACTTTAGACCCTGACAATCATCTATTGAGACGAGGTGGCGCGCAAAAGGGTTACCGGCGGGGCGGGATCGCTTCGGGTGCCGGATTACTTCGAGTGCCGGATTACTTCGGGGCGCGATCACTTTGGACGCCGGATTACTTTGGACGCCGGATTACTTCGGACGCCGGATCACTTCGACGGAGCCGGGCGTTTCGGCTGGCGCTTGGGCGGTTCCACGGGCACCCACGCGGCTTGCGGAGGGTTGTTCGCGGCGGCGAGGCCGATTTCGAGGCCCAGGCGCACGACGTCTTCTAGGCCGGCGAAATCCCAATCGTCGCGGTATTCGTCGGTGGGCTGATGGTAGCGGCTTGCGCCGTATTCGGCGAGGAGGGCGGCGCGGCGTTCGGGGCCGGGGGGGAACCCCGTTGCGAAACCGTACAGGGGTCCCCGGGGCAACCAGCTCAATATGGCCCATGCGCTCGCGGCGCACCTTGGCGCGGGTCACCTCGACGCCGCAGCGCT
>CAYUZM010001110.1:0-2376 GCA_964449665.1 uncultured Solibacteraceae bacterium | reverse complement strand
CCGCGGCCAGCTCGGTGCGGCGCACCGTCCAAGGCTCGAGGTGAGCGAGCTTCACCGAGAGCACCGCGCCCTGGAAGCTGTTCAGGCGGAAGTTGTAGCCCACGTCCGTGTGCAGGTAGAGCGACTTCTGCCCGTGGTTGCGAACCCGGCGACAGCGGGCGGCCAGTTCGGGATCGGTCGTGGTCACGGCCCCGCCCTCACCGTAGGCCCCGAGATTCTTGCTGGGATAGAAGCTGAAGCAACCCAGCGCGCCGAGTGAGCCGGCTCGTCGGCCCTTGTACTGCGCTCCGACCGCTTGGGCGCAGTCCTCGATCACCGGGATCCGGTGCGCCGCAGCCACCGCGAGGATCGCGTCCATGTCCGCCATCTGACCATAGAGGTGCACCACGATGATCGCCTTGGTGCGCGGCGTGATCGCACGCTCGAGCGCCTTGGGGTCCATGGTGAATCGCTCCGGATCCACGTCGACCAGCACCGGAGTGGCCTTGGCGTAGAGGATGGGCCACGCGGTCGCGATGAAGCTCATGGAGACGGTGATGACCTCATCGCCCGGCCCGACGTCGAAACAGTTGAGCGCCAAGTGCAACGCGCTGGTGCCATTGTTGACCGCGATCGCGTGGGGCACCTGACAGTACTGCGCGAACTGTTCCTCGAACGCCGCGACGGCGGGACCGTTCGTGAAACCGCCGTCGTCGAGCACACCTTCGAGTGCGGCGGAGATCTCCGGTCGGATGGCGGCCAACTGCGCTTTGAGATCGAAGAACGGAACACCACCCGCTGCATGCGCCGACATGACGGCTCCTATTTCTTGATCCGCAGGGCCAGGAGGATGAAGGGCCGCAGCATCCGCCACCAACCCGTGATCGGCTTGATCTTGCTGTACTGCACGCCTTTGACGCCCGGGTAGGTCTTCGTCACCGGCACTTCAGTGACCCGATATCCCAGCGTATAGGCCTTCCAGTGAACGTAGTACTCGTACTCATAATCATCGAGCCAATCCTGCTCGATGTCGATCCGCGGATCGTCGAACAGGCTGAGCCGATAGGCTCGGAAGCCATTCGTGATATCCGTGCAGCTGCGACCCGAGTAGATCCGGAAGATCAGGCTCAGCATCTTGATCGCGACCCGCCGGAACAGCGGCAGATGCGGGCTCGAGCCGCCCGCGAGGAAGCGGCTGCCCTGCACGTAGTCCATCCCGCCCGTGAGGATCGGCGCCAACAGGCGCGGGATCTCGGCCGGATCATCCTTGTTGTTGCCCGCCATGACCACCAGGATGGTGTAGCCATTCGCCCGGGCGTAGCGCACCACGCTCTTGATCGCGGCGCCGATGCCACCGCGCGCCTCCTGCCGCAACGGCACGATACCATGTTCGCGCAGCAGATCGGGCCCCGTATCGGTGGAGCCGTCATCGACAAGAATTATCTCTTTTGTTAGTCCGCCTGTGTCTGCTTTTGAAACCATGTCTAGTACGGTGATAAGCGTTTTTTCTTCGTTGAAGACCGGTATTAATATTGAAAGTGTTTTCACGAACTGTATTACATTCCTTATGTATGCGTTTTTTGTTCTGTTATTTAAGCAGACAGATTTTTATGCATGCTCGTTGCTGGGCCGACAGCTATTTGTGAAGGCAGGCACTTAAGCCGGCATCTCCTTATGCAGGAAGAACGAGGGCACGCTTGTGAGCTTCAGCTTCAAGGCTATCGTCAAGTGGCTTTAGTTGAACCGCTCCGTAACGTCGTTGCAAAGCTTGGCTTAGTAACAAATCGGCGAAAGTCGGATTTTTAGGCAAAAGTGAACCATGCAAATAGGTACCGTATACGGTGCCCTGACAAGCGCCCTCACTTTTGTCTTCACCATTATTACCATTGCCGACCACGATTTTCCCTAGTGGTTGCACATCTTTTCCCAGATAGGTCTTGCCGCTGTGATTTTCAAAGCCGACCAGGGTGGAATTATCATCCCGCTTGATAACGACATTTCCAATCATTCTTCGGTTGCCAGCCACTGTGTAGGCGTCTAATAACGATATGCCTTTCAGTTCTGGGCCTTCGTGGGGCCGATAATAGTGACCTAGTAATTGGTAACCACCACAAACGGTTAAGACCACCGCCCCGCCGCTTACAGCGGTCTTGAGAGAGGTAGCGCGCTTGACCAAATCCTCGGCGATGACAATTTGTTGCTTGTCCTGACCGCCGCCGATGAAATAAAAGTCGTAATAGTCGGGATCGGCTTCCTGACCTATATCTATTGCGTCTACCTTGACTTCTATGTCGCGCCATTTTGCTCTTTGACTGAGCGTGATGATGTTGCCGCGATCGCCATATATGTTGAGGAAATGGGCGTAAAGATGGGCGATTCTGAATTCCATAACATCCT
>CAYUZM010001109.1:0-2381 GCA_964449665.1 uncultured Solibacteraceae bacterium | reverse complement strand
GAGGGAGGGGCGAGGCGGGAAAGGGCTCATGGGGATTGTCGCTGTCGCGGCGGAATCGATCCAGGTCCTCGCACGCCTGGAGTTTCTCGGCCACGGTCGCAGTTGCGACCAGGGTCCGGACCGATCGGTCGCGGATTTCGGGGGCCGAGCTGGTGATCGTCTCGATGAGGGTCGCGCCGAGTGAAGCCATGATAATTCGAGAACCGCAAGGTGACGGGGCGCTTCTTCACCAGGGCGGAGAACCTGGGCCGCGCCCGCGCGGCGGTCATAAACCAGGCGCTGGCCAAGAAGCTCTTCGGTTCGGAGAACGCCGTCAACGCCGAAATACGGATAAAGGACATCACCTTCACGGTGGTCGGCGTGGCCGACAACCACAAGGCCGAGGACATCTTCGGCGGCCAGCCCTCCGCCTACATCCCGCTCAGCACGGCGGGCAAGCGCGTGTTCGGCGCGGCCAAGCTGGACTACCTGGAAGTAGCCGCCCCCACCCCGGACGACGCGCAGGAGGTGCGCCGGCAGATCATCAACGTGCTGCGCGACTCCCGCGGCCTGCGCGAAGACGCGGAAGAGGATTTCGAGGTGCGCACCTTCGAGACGCAGATCCAGATGTTCAAGGACACCATGGGCAAGCTCTCGGCGGTGGTCTACGGGATAGCGGCCATCTCGCTGCTGGTGGGCGGCATAGGCATCATGAACATCATGCTGGTCTCCGTCACCGAGCGCACGCGCGAGATCGGCCTGCGCAAAGCGCTGGGCGCGCGCAACTCCGACATTTTAAGCCAGTTTTTGATAGAGGCGGTGGTGCTCTGCCTGATAGGCGGGGTGCTGGGCGTGGGCCGACTCAGCGATCTGTTCTACATGAGTGAGGGGCTCTCGAAACAGGCGCTGCCGCGCGGGCCACGGTTGTCGATTGTCACCAACGCGGCCGGGCCGTCTGTGCTCGCGGTGGACGCGCTGGTGGCCACGGGCGGCGAACTGGCCAGGCGCGAGGGGCAGTCGAATCCGCTGGGCATGGCGCCCGGCACGACATCCACCGAGTTTGCGCGGGCCGTGGCCGAGGCGGCCCGCGACCAGCAGACGGACGGCGTCCTGGCGGTGCTCACGCCGCAAAGCGCGGCGACGCCGGCGCAAGTGGCCGAGGCGCTTCGTCCGCACGCCCACCATGCCACGAAGCCGTTGCTGGCGAGTTTTCTGGGCGGACGCGAGGCGGCCGGGGGCGTGTCGATTCTGAATGAAGCGGGCATTCCCACGGTGCCGTACCCGGACACGGCAGCGCGTTCGTTCACCTACATGGTTCGCTATGCGCGCAATTTGAAGAGCCTCTACGAAACGCCGGTGGCCGTGGGGCATGGGGTGAGTGGGGACCGGGACGAAACGGTGCGGTCCCTCATGGCGAGAGCGAATGAAGAGAGCCGCGTCGAGTTGACGCCGGCCGAGTGTGTCGAGTTCCTGCGGGCGTATGGGATTGAGATGCGTTGCGAGGGGCCGGGCACCGTGGCGGGCGGTGGCGCTGGGTGCGGAACGAGGGGCCCCGGTGAGAGTGGGAGCGGCGCAGCTGGAAGTGGCGCGGGTGGGGGAAGCGGGGCGGTGGCGCTGCGTATCGGCTCGCGGCCGGACGCGCAGTTTGGACCGGTGTTGAGTCTGGGCGCGGGCGGCGCGTTGCGGTCGTTTCTTGCGACCGACGCCCTTGCCTTGCCCCCGCTGAACTCCACACTGGCGCGGCTGATGATCGAGCGGAGCAGCATTTGGGCCGGGTTATCGCGCATGGGCCAGGCCGTGGAGACGTTGGAGCAAATCTTACTCAGCCTGAGTGTGCTGGTGTCTGAGCAGCCGCGCGTGCGGGAGATTGCGCTCGATCCGGTGTGGCTGGAAGGTGGAGGCTTGCAGGTGGCGGTGGCGCGGATCGAGTTGTATCCGGCGAGCGTGGCTCTAGCCGATTTGCCCCGCCTTGCGATCCGTCCCTACCCGGCGCACTATTCACTTGCCGTGGCGCTGAAGGACGGCGAGAAGGTGATGGTGCGGCCGATCCGGGCGGAAGACCAGCCGGCGATGGTGGAGTTCCATAAGGGGCTGAGCGAGCGGTCCGTCTACTTCCGCTACTTCCAGATCTTGAACTTGAGCCAGCGCACGGCACACGAGCGATTGACCAGAATCTGCTTCATCGACTATGCGCGGGAGATGGCGCTGGTTGCCGAGCGTGGGAACGGCGAGATTCTCGGCGTGGGGCGTTTTTCGCGGATGCATGGAACCAACGATGCGGAGTTTGCGGTATTGATCGCCGATTCCTGGCAGGGTCATGGATTGGGGCGGCTGTTGCTGGAGAGGCTGGTCGAGGTGGCGCGGGCGGAGGGAGTGGGGCGGGTGGCTGGACAGATACTGCC
>CAYUZM010001108.1:0-2381 GCA_964449665.1 uncultured Solibacteraceae bacterium | reverse complement strand
CCAATACTTCGACACCGGCTTGAAGCAATCGTTCACGCCCGTATCCTGCGTGGAAGCCGACTCCAACTGCTGCAGCACCGGCGCCACGTTGCGCCGCGCGAAAATGTCGCCCGGCAACAGCAGCACCGGCAGCCGGTTGATCGTCGCCAGCGCCGCGCCCGTGATCATGTTCGTCGCGCCCGGCCCGATCGACGACGTGCACGCATACGCTCGCATCCGGTTGCTCGTCTTCGCATACGCCGCCGCAACGTGCACCGACGACTGCTCATTGCGAACCATCACATATGGAAAATCGGGATTCTGTTGGAGCGCCTGGCCGATGCCTGCAACATTGCCGTGGCCGAAGATGCCCAGCATGCCCGCGAAGAAGCGGTTCTCTTTGCCGTCCCGCTCGACATACTGGTTCTTCAAAAAGGCGACAATCGCCTGTGCGACCGTCACGCGACGCGTTTTCAAGGTAAGCCTCCCTCCACCGTCATCCCGCGAAATGGCGCGACAAACGGTCCATGTCGCGGCCCCGGCTCGCCGCCATCGATTCGAGTGCTTTCTCCACCGGCCAGCCCTCGTGCACAATGCCGCCCGCGCCCTCGGCCATCGCCAGCGGATCTTCGTCGCCGGGATACAGCACGTTGCGTCCCACCAGCGCGCCGCGCACGCTTGGCCCGGCCAACATCGCCGCTCCCAACTGCCGCAGGAACGGCGCGGGATCGCCCGCCGACTCGCCGCCCAGCAACAGAATCGGAAGCGTCGTCGCGCCTGCCACGGTTTCGAAGCCTTCGCAATAAGGCATTTTCAACCACATCAGCCGGCTGCAATCCCCCAGCGCCGACGCCACGCCCACGATCTTTGCCAGCGCCTCTTTCGTCTTTACTACCACGTAGCCCTTGTCCGTCTTCGTCACCGGAAGCGGCTCGAGAAACGTCGGCAATCCCAACGCGTTCGCCTCCGTCACGGCCTTTGCGCAATCGAGCATCGTCTTGAGCGACGCCGCCTCATTGTCCTCCAGCCGCAGTAGGAGCTTCGTGCCATCGAACTTCCAGGCGCGGCACGTGGCCGATGTCGGGCCCGTCACCGGATCGTCCATCTCCCAAATTGTCCCGGCCAATCCGCCGCGGTTCAAACTGCCCAGCAGCACTTTGCCGTCGAGCAGCGGCGCGCCGCCCGCCTCGCGCAGAAATCCATCGATGGCGAGCAGATCTTCCAGCACGTCCATGGTCGCCATGATGCCGTCCACGCGGCCGCTCAGCAACACGCGCAGAATGCGCGCCAGAAAATCGTGCCGGTTCGCCATGGCCAGCGAATCGCCGCCGACCTTGGTTACGCGCCGCGCCGGATGGTCGGCGGCGAGAATATTCAACTTCCCGCTGGGCGCAACCTTTGCCCGCCTCGTGCGCGCTTGTGCCGCGCGCCAACTGAACTCAGGATCGTTCACGCGCGTATCCGTAAGCCGCGCCATTAGTGACGCCGGAAGAAACTCTTTACTGGAAAACATGCCCGCCTTTCTCACTGCCGCCGCAACAATTCTTCCACTTCATCGAGCGTCGGCATCGCCTCCGAACAACTCAGCCGGCTCACCACGATTGCCGCCGACGCATTTCCATGGCGCAGGCAATCCTCGACCGATCGCCCGCGCAATAGCGCCGACAGGAATCCCGAAGCGAAGCCGTCGCCCGCGCCAATCGTGCTCACCACCTCCACTGGACAAGGCGGCAGAAACACCGGCTCGCCTTCCGTCCACACGCACGTGCCTTCATCGCCGAGCTTCGACACGAGCATCGGCACGCCAGCCCTCAAGAGCTTGGCCCGCGCCGCGTCCAGATCGGTCTCGCCCGCCACCAGCTTCAATTCCAGTTGGTTGCCGATGAGCACATCCACAAACGGCAAGGCCAGCCGCACCGCCAAGCCTGCTTCCTCCGGCCCGTTCCACGACATCGAACGGTAGTCGACATCCAGGACGACGCGGCACCCTGCCTGCTTGGCGCGCTCCAGCGCCCGGTACGTGCTTTCGCGCGACGGCGACGCGCACAGCGACGTTCCGTTGGTAATGAACATCCGCCCCGTCGCCACGTAGTCGAGGTCCTCGGCTGTCGCCCGCAGCATGATGTCCACTGCATCGTGCCGGTAGAACACTTGCGGAAAGCGGTCCGGCGGCGTCACCTCGGTTAGACACAACGAAGGCACATAGCCCGCCATGCGATGCACGTGAGCCGTATCCACCTTCTCTTGGCGCAGGAACTCCACGAGAAAATCGCTCAAGCTGTCGTCGCCGAGGCTGCCCACCATGCCGACGCTTGCACCCTGCCGCGCCAGGCCCACCGCCATTTTCGCGCTGGACCCGCCGAGATAGCGCGGAAAGCGCCGCACGCGCCGCCGCGGAACAC
>CAYUZM010001107.1:0-2384 GCA_964449665.1 uncultured Solibacteraceae bacterium | reverse complement strand
GCTTGTATGTTCTATCCCACGGTCCAAAAGCGATAAGGTGGGCCCACAACCTGCGGCAACAGGTTGTCAGTGCAGCAGCCCGACATACGGCAGGCTCCCGTACCACGGAGACCGTTAACCAGCGAGCGGCGCTGCACTGACTCACGTTCAATCTCGAACAGTCGAATGGGCCCATGAGCCCGAATTTAGCAAGGGCGAGGTATCACAACAATGCCAGTCCAGAGAGAACGTACCGTCAACGTCGGCGTCGATGTCGGAAAGCACCAACTCGATGCTTTCATTCACGAACGGGATATCGCCATCAGCGTGTCCAATACCCCAGACGGCGTGCGGCAGCTGCTCGCAAGGCTCCGACGTTATCGCGTCGAGAGACTCGTGGTCGAAGCCACTGGGCGCCGCGAGTACGACCTGGTCTTGGCCGCCGCCGAGCTGGGTCTGCCCGTCATCGTCGCTCAACCCTTGACCGTCAGGCGGTTCGCCGGCGCGCGTGGCGTCCTGGCCAAAACAGACGGCATCGATGCGAAGATCCTGGCTGACTTCGCCGCCACCATGCGTCCCGAGCCGCGCCCCATCGCGATCGGCAGGCTGCGCCAAATCAAAGACTTGGCCGTCCGCCGGCGCCAGCTCGTCTCCATCGTCGTGATGGAGAAAAACCGCCTCGACATCATGCCGCGCGCGCTTCACGCTGATCTCCGCAGGCACCTGAAGCACCTCGATGCCCAGATCCACAAGCTCGACCGCGCCATCGACTTGCTCATCTGTGCGGATGACGAGTGGAAGCACAAGCGCGACCTGCTCGTTTCTATGCCTGGGGTGGGAACCCAGGTCAGCAACACTCTGATCGCCGAGCTACCCGAACTTGGAACGCTCACGAACAAGCAGATCGCTTCCCTGGTGGGTGCCGCACCGTTCAACCGCGATAGCGGAACCCTACGCGGCAAGCGCCGAGTTCGCGGCGGACGCGCTACTGTCAGGACTGTGCTCTTCATGGCCACCATGACTGCGATCCAGCATAACCCAGTCATTCAACGAACCTACCGTCGCATGGTCGATGCAGGCAAGCACAAGAAGGTCGCGATGATTGCTTGCCTTCGCAAGATCACCGTCATCCTCAACGCGATGGTCCGCGACGGAAAATCTTGGTCAAACAGTTATGCCTGAATGGTTGACAGCCCAACACAGTCGCTGGTTAGGTGCGCTCTCTGCCATTAACATACGGATAGGGAATAACTGGAGGTAGGCTATGGCCAGTGTAGTGTTAGATCGGCTTCGGTCGGAAGCCCTGACCTTATCCGAGCCGGAGCGTGCGGAGCTTGCCCATGCGCTTCTCACAAGTCTGGACGGAAGCCCAGACGCCGATGCGCAAGATTCTTGGGACCGAGAAATTGCAAGGCGCCTGGGAGAGATTGATGCCGGAACGGCAAAACTGATAGAGGGCGATGAGTTCAAGCGCCGGATTCGGAGTCGGCTGGGAAGCTGATTGTGCGGCGAGTTCGGATCCTGGAGGAGGCCGCAGACGAGGCTGTAGCTGCTGCCGCTTGGTATGATCAGGAGAGGCCAGGGCTCGGAGTTGAGTTCGAGCAAGCCCTTGACGCCGCTCTCGACCTTCTCGAAGAAGAGTTGGCACCACTGGTGCCAGTTCCTGGAGTGTCCGGAGCAAAGGGGGCCAAACAACTTCTTCTCCGACGCTTCCCTTATTCCATTGTCGTTTGCGAATTGGGTGACGAATACATGGTCATCGCTGTCGCCCATCAACACCGCCGTCCAGGTTACTGGAAGGATCGATAGCGCACCTAACGTGCCGATGAGCGGCGTTGGAGCGCGCAGCGCGGAAACGTCCGCTCGATTGGCTGGTTAGGCGGCGCTTTGCATTTTGTTTGCAAAGTCGCGACCTGAGGTGGCAGGAGGTAGAGGTTTTCCGTCTGTTTGGTAGAGTGTTATTGCCGCTTCGACCACTGCACACAGCTCTTCGAATACAGCTTTCTCGTCCTCTCCATGACATCCGCCGTATACCAGGCCCGGTGCGCTGCCGACGTAACATTGATCTTCTTCAGACCATTCGACAATCTTGGCGTATTTCGCACTTTCTTTCATTTCTTTATATCCGCCAGGGCCATTCTTACAGCGCGGACCTGATACAGTTTGGCATCTTCTCCCAATTGACCGGATATTGTCACGGGCTTCGCTAGCGACGGATGCGTGTAGTTTCGGTGACTTCCTTTCCCACCGCGATTGCTGAAGCCCGCCGCTTCCAGCTCGGAGATCAGTTCACGGATCTTCGGAGGCAATTCTACAGCTCCAAGTTCTTGCGTCGCCTAACGTGCCGATGAGCGGCGTTGGAGCGCGTAGCGCGGAAACGTCCGCTCGATTGGCTGGTTAGGCAT
>CAYUZM010001106.1:0-2384 GCA_964449665.1 uncultured Solibacteraceae bacterium | reverse complement strand
GGTATTTGTAATGGGGGCGGTAATCCACCTGCGCCCAAGGCAGGTGCGCTACCAGGCTGCGCTACACCCCGACATTTTGTGCTTCTTTGATTCTAAAACACTTTCGCAAGCACAGTCGAACCCAGACAACCCGAAAACAGGCTGAACTGTGCCATCTATGACAAGCAGAAGAAAGTCAAGAGGGCGGTGGAGGCGCCCGTTCTCGTTCGTTGGAAGCTCTCGCAACCTATCGAGGGCGCTGCGCTGTTGCCCTTCGCCTTTGTAGAGGGATCTTGGTGCGGAGTGGAAATCGCAGTCCAGGCCGAGCGCAGCGAGCCGCACGGGTAGCCTTGACGGCGATTTCCACTCCGCGTATACGGAAGTTCGAAAGGCGAAGGGCAACCCCGCCGGCTACTGAGTTCTGATTTCTTCCCTGCACGCGCTTTTGTGGGTTCCTCCCGCCGGGAGAACCAGCCATCTATTTGCGGGACCGCCGATAGTCACGTCCCGACGATTGAGTTTGGATTCATGCCGGCCAGCCCGGAACCAAAACTTGGAACGCGCAGCCGAAGCCGCCGCTCACTCACAGTTCCCGCCGGGCCTGGCCGGCGCGCGTTGCAGATTAGGGCCTTCGTTTAGGCCGCGGCAGTCTCGGCCGCCAGTTCCTGCCGGAACGCTCGATTCTCCCGGTCACAGGCCAGCAGATACGCCACCAGCCGCCGCGCCACGGCGATGGTGGCTTGATTCGGATTGCCCCGCGCCTTTTCGCGTTCGTAAATCTCGTTCAGTTTGGCGTCGCGCCGCGCGCCTTTCTTGGCTGCCTCCACCAGCATCGTCTGCAGATGTTTGTTCCGTTGTTTGGAAAGCGGCCCGCGCCCAGTCCGGTCGCCGCTTTGCCTCTGTGCCGAGCACAGCCCGCAGTAGCTGACCGCGCGCCTCAAATTGGCGAATCGCTTCGGGTCGTCTATCTCCAGGGCCCATCTCAGAGCGGTCAGCGGTCCGATGCCGGGAATTGTGTCCAGTCGCTTCACGCGCTCGGCCAGTCGCGGATGCTTCACCAGGCTCTCCACCAGACGGCCTTCCAGTTGCTGCAGTTGCTGAATCGTGTTGCGGTTCAGCCGCAGAAGATTGATCCAGCCTGCCGGCATTTGATCGGCCACCAGTTCCTCCATCAGCCGTGCCCAGTAGCCCTGCCCATGAACTCGCTCCCGCTCGTAACCGACGCCGGCTTCCATGAGCATTCCACACGCACGGTTCTTGAACCGCACGATCTCGCGCACCAATAGGTTCCGGTAGCGCAACGTCTGCCTGAGTTCTCGCACTTGCGGATAGGCCACATACACGTCCGGGAACAGATCCGCGCGCAACAGGTCGGCGATCTTCCGGGCATCCAACTGGTCGCTCTTCTTCTTGCTGGCCGCGATGGCTCGCATCATGTTGGGATCGCCCACGCGCACCTGCTGGCCGCATTCCTTCAACACGTCGTGAATCCAGCCAGAGAAGATCGTTGCTTCCATTCCGGCGAGCCATGGCCGTGGCCACTGGCTCTGCGCCCTAATCAACTCGCTACGGTTGGAGGTGAACTTGCCCTCAGCCCAGATCTGGCCGCAAGCGCTCTTGATGCAGTAGCTGATCGACCGCTTGGGAATGTCCAGCCCAATGTAGTAGGAATTCATGGTGGTTCTCCTGGGTGTGTACTTTGAGCTGGCCCTCCGGGGCCAGGCTCAACTTTCTTGTACCGCCCAGGGGGACCAACTCCAGCTTGTACATCCAATCAGAACCGTGCCAGAACTCCTCTTGTTCATATCGCTTGGGTTAGCTTCGAGCGAAAAGCAGCTTCCCCAAGTTGTTGAAAACAGAGCAATCAGCATAGAGCCATTGGAGGGTTTGGAACCGGTCCCTGTACTTCGTAATCAGCAGGTCGCCGGATCGACTCCGGCGGGTGGCTCCAGACTTCTCCAATAAATTCAATCAGATCCCGCAGCGTCACCGCGCGGGATCTTCGTTTTTGGACTCCAACTGTGCCAATCCGTGGAAAGATGTCGGCGACTGAGCCAGAACATGGTCAAGCCTGTAACTGATTGATGTTGTTCAGTATGCATGAGCCAGAAAGTTAAATGGACCATCGCGCGTTCGTTTTGGGTCTGGATGAGTGGCTGTGCATTCTCCCTCCGAAGCGACTGTGATTTAACCACTTCCACGATTCGCTCCTGGACTGGAAGCGAGAGACGCGGTGACTGGAAAGCGGCACGTCCGCTGTTATGCGGCGCTCTCGGTAGAGGACTGCCAGCGGAACACGAAGAAGTGGCGCCCGCAAAGTGTGCACCTGCATGGCTGAAGGAGCCAGAGGAACACCTTTTCGATCGCGTTTCGGACGCCAACGTTCCGGAACTCGATCGACCGGC
>CAYUZM010001105.1:0-2392 GCA_964449665.1 uncultured Solibacteraceae bacterium | reverse complement strand
CCAAGCAGAATTGGTGGGCCAACTGTGGCGGGATCGAACGGAGAGATGACCGGAGACGCGAAGTTCTGCAAAAGACTTCGCGGACGCCCAGGACGATGCCGTCAACAAACGGGCATGCAAAACAGTGGAGAGAAAGAGTTTGGCTCCCCCCTGGATGTATTTAGAACTTTGCGGCCATGACGAAGCCTCCGGCCGAACTACCGCAAGTGGCTCATGCCAAGCACTTCTGCCCGACGCGGAGGGGCCCATCCAAACTGGGCCCCCAAGCCAGATTATCTTGAACCGCCCTGCTTGATCGTCGTAGCCCGACCGATTTCTTGCGTAAAGCGGTGGTCGAAGCGCGGTTCTGGAAGCGCGGCCATACGCGACCACTCAGAGGCTGCCCCTGCTGTCGTGTTTATGCGCAACACGCGTTAGTCCCAGTACCAAACATGCCTTGATCCAGTTTCCCAACACAACACGTTGCAGGACGGCGTGTCATGCCAGTGGTTCGAAATTGGTTTCGCCAGGGGCGCATATTCATGCTCTCGCCGGAAATACGATCTCGCCGTAGACTCAGAGACCTGCAAACCGCACTCGCTCGGCCAACACTCGGCTTAGCGGATTCTGGAGGAGCGATGAATCGAATGGCGTGGCGCCGTATCACCCCGATTGGCGCTTTCGGGCTTATCCTTTGGGCGCCCGCCGCTTTCGCGGCGACCATCTCGTTTACTGGCGACCTGCGAGCAGACGCCACCTTCCTCGACTGTGGCGGCGGATGCACGCTCGACGCAGGCAACAGTGACGGCGAATTTTCTCAGTTTGCCGCTGTGGTCAGGACCTTTAACGTTCCCGTCGCTTCCGCCGTCCAGATCATCTCTTTCAGTTACGGAGGCGGTGTCAACGGCGCCGGCGCCAACATCGCCGAGGGCGGTCTGGAGCCTTACCTGAGCCTGTTTGACGCCGGCGGAACCTTTCTCGCCTCGACGCTCTTCGGCGTCACCTGTCCTACTGGAGCCAATATCAACAGCGTCACGGGCAACTGTTTCGACGTCCAGCTGGATGCGGGTAACCTGGCGCCCGGAAGCTACCAGATCGCATTTTCCGCCTACTTCAATATGTCGTTGGCCGAGAATCTAGGGTCCGGCACCCTGGCCGATGGCTTCACCGGCCTTGGCAACTTGCCGCCGGGTTTGGATTTGCGTTACGCGTTCGACGTGGTTCTGGACTCGCCGGCTGCCGTTCCCGAGCCCGATTCCAGCGCTCTGACCATGGGCTTACTGGTCGCGATGTATCTCTTAAACAGAAACCGGAAAGGAAGAATGCATGAGGAATAGACTGGTCACTTTGGCGGGGGCGCTTGCGCTAATCGCTGTTCTCGGGAAGTATTATGCGGCGCCGGCCATCGCACAAGTCGTGCGGGCCGCGGTCGTCAAGAATGTCGATGAGAAGGGCCGGATTCCCTACATGGCGGCGACACCCACCTCCTGTGTGCCTTTTTCAGCATCTGGAGTAGACTGTACCTTTCCAGCGGTTCCAGCCAATAAGCGGCTTGTGATCGAGTACATTAACGCCGGGATCTCCCATAGCCCGAGTTCCCCCCCGGATGTGGCATTCAGGTTTACCGGGGCGGGCGGCACATCCCACCAGTTCAGCCTTCCTGTATTCCCTCGGGTCCCTGGCATCTCTGGGATAAGTGCGCCGGTGCTGATCTATTTGGACGCCGGCCAAGTCCCGAGGCTGATCTCCGACGGCACGTTTATAAATTTTGAACTCACCGGCTACCTTGTGGATCTGACGCAATAAGTGTTGCCTCGGGTGGCGGCAGCGTGTATACCAGAGGGTTGGATTAAGCCGTGCCGCGCCTGCTGCTACTTCTCAGCTGCATCGCATGGGGAGAGCAACTGCCCATGGTTGTGCTCTCGGTGCGCGACGGGCTTCCCGCAGGGACGGTGCCGCGAATTCTAGCGGATTCCAGGGGGTATGTCTGGTTCCCTCACTCGGAGGGTCTTACACGGTACGACGGCAACAACTTTCATTCCTTCACAAAAGCGGACGGATTGCCATCCGATCGCGTTTACGACATTGTCGAGCGGGCGGATGGCACCTACTGGATTGCAGCGAAGGAACACTTATGCTTATTCGATCCGCAAGGCGGGAAGCGGCGATTCCGCTGCGAATCGCCGGGGTTAGGCGAGATTTACGCTCTTTTGGAAGAAGACGGAGCGATGTGGTGTGGAACCGGCCGCGGCCTATGGCGGCGCAAGGCGGGAAGTGCATGGGCGCCGGTTCCTGGTATGAAGGCCGATCCCGCCGGACGCTCCATGGCGGTGCGACGGTTATTGAGGGATCGCCGTGGCGCCGTTTGGGCAGCGACATTTTCCGGCCTCTATCGAGTTCACGCCGGTAAACT
>CAYUZM010001104.1:0-2394 GCA_964449665.1 uncultured Solibacteraceae bacterium | reverse complement strand
CGGGCAGCCAGACGTGGAGGGGAATCTGTGCCGACTTGCCGGCCGCGCCCAGCAGCAGCAACAGGCAGATGGCGGTGAGGATGCCGGCCGACGATTCCACGGGCAGCGCCTTGGCCGCCTCAAAGACTTTGGGGAAGTCGAGCGAGCCAAAGGTGATGAAGATGAGGAACGCGGCGAGGGTGAAGCCGAAGTCGCCGATGCGGTTCACGATGAATGCTTTGTTGCCAGCGGTGGAGGCCGAGTGCTTCAGGAAGTAGAAACCGATGAGCAGGTAGCTGCACAGGCCGACGCCTTCCCAACCGACGAACAGCAGCAGGTAGTTGTTCGCCAGCACCAGCGTGAGCATGAAGAACATGAACAGGTTGAGGTAGGCGAAGAAGCGGTAGAAGCCGTCTTCGTCGTGCATGTAGCCGCTGGCGTAGATGTGGATGAGCGAGCCGATGCCGGTGACCACCAGCAGCATGATGGCGGTGAGGCGATCAACGGCGAGCTCGTAGGGAATGGAGAGCGTGCCGGAGGCGATCCAAATGAAGTAGCGCTCGACGTGCGGGGTTTCGAGGGGCGCGATGGCCATGAGGGTCTTGACGACCCAAAGGAACGAGAGCGCGACGCTGCCGATGGCGACCATGCTGACGACGCTCTTGGAGAAGCGCTTGCCAAAGAGGCCGTTCACCAGGAATCCGGCGAGCGGGAGGAACGGGATGAGCCAAAGTTGGTGCATCTGAGTTTAGAGTTTGAGCGTGTCGATCTCGTCGACGGCGAGCGTGCCGCGATTCTTATAGATGGTGAGGATGATGGCCAGCCCGACCGCGGCTTCGGCGGCGGCCACCACCATCACAAAGAAGGTGAACAGATGGCCGTCCACCTGCTTGTGCTGATACGAGAAGGCAACGAAGCTGAGGTTCACTGCGTTCAGCATGAGCTCGATGCTCATGAACACCGTGATGACGCTCTTGCGGAACAGGAAGCCGGCCACGCCGAGAACGAACAGGATGGCGCTGAGGATCAGGTAGTACGTGATCGGGACGGCGGCGGGTATGGGAAGCGGAGGCATGTTGGGTTATTCCATCTCCTTCCGCGCCAGGACAACGTCGCCGATGATGGCGATGAGGATGAGCACCGAAGTGATTTCGAAGGGCAGCAAGTAGCGCGTGAAGAGCGCCGTGCCGACCTCTTTCGGAGAGCCGCCGGTGAAAGAGCCGAAGACGACCATCGGGGAGTTCGGGAAGCCGCGTTGAATGATGTAGCTGACCAGTCCGAGGAAGAGAACCAGCAGCGGCATGGCGATGGCGGTGAGCACCCAGCCTTTGCGCGACGACTTCTCCGCGCCCGCGTTCAACAGCATGATGACGAAGACGAACAGCACCATGATGGCGCCGGCGTAGACGATCATCTGCGCGGCGGCGATGAATTCTGCGCCCAGCAGCAGGTAGAGCACGGCGAGCGAGCCCATGACGCCGATGAGCGAGAGGGCGCTTGAGATGGGGTGCCGCTGCACAACGACGTTGATCGCCGAGACTACGGCGATGGCGGCGAAGAGGAAGAAGAGTATGGCGTCCATGGCTACTTCAGAAGGGCCACCAGGAATGCGGTGACAAACAGGTGAACGACCGAGACCGGGAACATAAAGGCCCAGGCGAAGTGCATGAGCTGGTCATATCGGAAGCGGGGCAGCGTGGCGCGCACCCAGATGAAGAAGAACAGAAGGAAGAGCACCTTGCCGAGGAACCAGAACAGAGGGAGCAAAATCGGCTGCAGGAACGGGATGAGGAAGATGAAGCCCGCGCCGATGAAGGCGACGCCGAAGGCGGGCAGTGTGTAGTTGTCCCATTTGCGTGCCGGCTGCACGATGCCGTGGTAGAGGCAAACCGCGCCCGCGCCCCAATGGAGCAGCGAGGGGATGTAGTCGGCCACGGGCGAGGGAACGATGGGATACCAGCCGCCGAGGAAGAGCAGCGTGGCGACCGAACAGATGGTCACCATGTTGGCGTATTCGGCCATGAAGAAGCTGGCGAACTTCATCGAGGAGTATTCGGTGTGAAATCCGGCGACGAGCTCGTTTTCGGCTTCAGGCAGATCGAACGGAACGCGGTTGGTCTCGGCGAAGCCGGCAATCATGAACAGGACGAAGCCGATCAACTGCGGCGCGGGCATCTGGAAGATGGACCAGCGCGGAATAAAGCCGAGCATGAAGCCGTTCTGCGATTCGGCGATTTCGCGCAGCGACAGCGATCCTGCCAGCAACAGCGGCGAAGCGAGCGCGAGAGCCATCGGCAGTTCGTAGCTGACCATCTGCGCCGAAGAGCGCAGGCCGCCGATGAGCGCGTACTTGTTGTTCGAAGACCAGCCGGCGAGCGCCAGGCCGTAGACGCCCATCCCGGCGAGCCCGAGCGG
>CAYUZM010001103.1:0-2397 GCA_964449665.1 uncultured Solibacteraceae bacterium | reverse complement strand
GAGTTTTGCATGGGGGGGGCGGGGGTTGGTGTTGTCCGGGGAGCGAGGAGTGTTTGGGTCGGTTCACCTTGCTTTACTTTAAGTTCCGTGGTTTCGTCGCGCCCTCCATCTTCCGACAGGGCCGGGGACGAGGCTAGTCCTCCGAGCGTGGCTCGTTTATCGATTCCGTTCTTCCCGCCGATCAACTTACCCGCCAAGCTGGCGATGGATTTGCCCAAATCGCAGTCGGCGAGCAGAGGCTGACCGAGCGAGATCACACGATGGAGGGAGAAGTACTCGTTTGGAATGCAGGCCTGGACGGCCGAACCAAAGATTTTCTCCAGATCGCCGGTGGAGATACTGTCCTTTTTGCTCAAGCGATTAATAACGACCTTATAGCGGTCTTTGTCGAAGCCCACCTGCGTCAGGAATCCAATCGCCTTTCGTGTTAGGTGCAGACTCGCCAAGTCAGCCGAGGAGATCAAGAAGGCCTGATCGCATTCGGAGACCGAAAGCAACGCCGTGCGATGGAAAACCGTCGGGGCGTCGATCAGGATGTAGTCGTAGAGCATGCGGGCATACTCAAGAAGATCGTGAAGCCGCCCAGGCTCGACCGAAGCGGCGTAGGGCACCTCGGGCGAAACAAGAACGTCCAAGCCCCCCGTCTCCACCGTGAGAGCGGACCAGATCGCTGCGTCCATTTGGTCGGCGTTCTCGATCGCATCGGCGGTCGAGTAGGTGGCCTGGAGCTTGAGGTAGAAGCCGATGCTGCCGCCCTCAAGGTCGAGATCGATCAGGAGCAGGCGCTTCCCGGTGGCCTGACGAATGGCGTGGGCGCAATGCGTGGCCATTGTGGATGCACCGGCGCCGGGTTTCGCCGACGTGAAAACAAAGACCTTTCCCAATTCGGCCGGCTGATCGTCTTCCGGCTGCCGAATCCGGCGCAGGCGGGCGAGCGCCTCCTTTTGTACCGAGATGTCGAAGGGGTGGTAGAGGAACTCGGCGGCGCCCGCGCGCAGAACCGATATCACCGAACCACTATCGTTCTGGCGGTGCAAGCCCACGACCAGGGTCGAAGAAGCGGGAGTCGATAGCGCCTCGATGATCTCGAGCGCTTTGCCCAGATCGGTGGCCACATCGACGACCACGACTTCAGGCCGGATCTGACGCAGACGGATATCGAGAGTGTTGCGGGCGGGATATTCGGCGACCTCGCCCACCACCTCGAAGGCCCTGGCTTCCTGCTGACTGCGCAGGAACTGGGAGCCGAGTTCCCGGTCCGGCGAGATAAGGAATGCCGATAAGGCCGATTCGCGTCCGTGTCTCATGGCGGTAGTTGGGATATCCAAACCGGTCCGTACCCAGGGGGTATGGACGCTAGTGGGAATCTCCTCCCGTCTTTGGCGCGTCTTTCACTTCGCTGATGGCCGGATCGACCGCCGTCACCTGCGGCTGGGCTGGTAGGGCGGCGGGCGTTACCGGGGGCAGGCCATTTTCTTTCGCACGTAGTTTGCGCGCCTTCGCCTTCACCGGGTCCACATTTCCTTTTTGTGAGGTCGGTTTGATCTGCAACGGTGCCAGGAACTGGTTCGGCATGACCGGAACCGGTTTGGGATCGGAAGGATTGAGCGGATCGACAATCTCCGGCGTGACCATAACGAGCAGTTCGGTCTTGGTCTTGTTTTCGCTCCGGCTCTTGAATAATGAACCCAGCACCGGAATACTGGAAAGGCCGGGGATCTTCGACATTTGATCGGTCACCCGGTCGTCGATAAGACCGCCGATGACGAAGCTCTGCCCGGGGCCGAGTTCAATATTGGTTTCCATACGCCGAGTAGCCAGTGCCGGAATCGTGAATCCAGAAAGCGTCACGGCGTTTGCCAAATCGATGGTCGAAACTTCGGGCTTTACGTACATCTTCATGGTCCCGTGGGAGGTCAACTGCGGATTGAAAGTGAGGCGGATTCCGAATTCGCGGAATTGGACCGTCACCGCGCCCGAGTTAGCACCGCCCTGAAGGATTGGCACTGGAAATTCGCCACCGACCAGAAAGCTTGCTTCCTTGGCGTTCGTTGTGACCAGGTTCGGTTCGGCGATGATCTGGAGAACACCTTCCTGCTGCAACGCACGGATGGTGGTAGCTAGGTTCAAGTCAGGACGGAAAGCGAAGATATTCAATGCATCGGTCAAGGTGAACTCGGTGCTCGTACCGTCGGTCTGTCCTGGAATGGAACCACGCAACGTGGTGGGGCGAGGCGGTCCAAACTGACCCGTCGACACAGACCCAGGCGTGCCGAGGACTCCGGTGGAGAGCAGGTTCACACCGAACTGCTTCCCGATCGAACGGTTCAATTCGGCGAAATTAACCCGCAGGAGAATCTGCTTCTCCACATCCACCGGAATCACCTGCAGGTTTTT
>CAYUZM010001102.1:0-2408 GCA_964449665.1 uncultured Solibacteraceae bacterium | reverse complement strand
CTTCGCCGAACGCTGCCTGAACTCCGACATCGCCTTCATCGGCCCCGCGCCCGATCAGATTCGCGCCTTCGGCCTCAAACACACCGCCCGCGCAATCGCCGCCGCGCAAGGCGTCCCCCTGCTCCCCGGCACCGAACTGCTCGCCTCCGAAGACGCCGCCGCCCAGGCAGCCCAACAGATCGGCTACCCCGTCATGCTCAAGAGCACCGCCGGCGGGGGCGGCATTGGCATGCGCGTCTGCCACAACGAAGCCGAGTTGCGCGAAGCCTTTGCCGCCGTGCAGCGCCTCGGGGCGGCCAACTTCAAAGACTCCGGCGTATTCCTCGAAAAATTCGTCGAACGGGCCCGCCACATCGAAGTGCAGATCTTCGGCGATGGCAAGGGGCGCGTGCTCGCCCTCGGCGAGCGCGACTGCTCCACCCAGCGCCGCAATCAGAAGGTCATCGAAGAAACCCCCGCTCCCGGCCTGCTCGACTCCACGCGCCAGCAACTCTGCGAAGCCGCCGTCAAACTCGGCGAAGCCGTTCAATACGCCAACGCCGGCACCGTCGAGTTCATCTACGACGATGCCACTCGCCAGTTCTACTTCCTCGAAGTGAACACGCGGCTGCAAGTCGAACACGGCGTCACCGAAGAGGTCACCGGCGTCGACCTCGTCGAATGGATGGTCCTGCAAGCCCAGGGCGGCTTCCGTCTTCCTGCCGCCGCGCCCCCCGCGCGTGGAGCTTCCATTCAAGTGCGCGTCTACGCCGAAGATCCCGGCCTCGACTTCGCCCCCAGTTCCGGCAAGGTCACCGGCGTGAAGTTCAGCGCCCGCGCCCGCGTCGAAAGCTGGCTCACCCCCGGCGCTGAAGTCACGCCCTTCTACGATCCCCTTCTCAGCAAGGTAATCGTCCACGCCGATGACCGCGCCCACGCCGTCCGCAAGCTCTCCGAAGTCCTCGCCGAATCGCGCATCGACGGACTCGAAACAAACCTCCGCTATCTGCGCCAGGTCGTCGCCAGCGACGGCTTCCACTCCGGCGGCGTCACCACCGCTTACCTGCGCGGCTTCTCCTACACACGCCACGGCTTCACCATCGTCGAACCCGGCACGCAAACCACCATCCAGGATTGGCCCGGCCGTATCGGCTATTGGGACGTCGGTGTTCCGCCCTCCGGCCCCATGGACGCCCTCAGCTTCCGCCTCGCCAATCGCATCGTGGGCAACGCCGCCAACGCCCCCGCGCTCGAATGCACCTTCACAGGTCCCGCGCTCCACTTCTTTTCCGACTCGATCGTCGCCCTCACCGGAGCCGACATGCAGGCCACCCTCGATGGCGCCCCCGTCGTGCGCTTCGTCCCGCTTGCCATCCGCGCCGGGCAAACTCTGCAACTGAACGCCGTCGAAGGGCCCGGCTCTCGCGCCTATCTCGCCATCCGCGGCGGTCTCGACGTTCCCGAATACCTCGGCTCGCGCGCCACCTTTATCCTCGGCAAATTCGGCGGCCACGGCGGGCGCGTCCTCCGCCCCGGCGACACGCTCCATCTCGGCGCCTTCGCCGAAGCCGAACCGCGCCACGCCAGCGCCATTCCCGACCTTACCAACGCTTGGAACGTCGGAGTCCTCTACGGTCCCCACGGCGCGCCCGACTTCTTCACACAGAAGGACATCGACATGTTCTTCTCCACGTCGTGGAAGGTCCACTACAACTCCGACCGCACCGGCGTCCGCCTCATCGGCCCCAAGCCCGAATGGGCCCGCACCGACGGCGGCGAAGCCGGGCTGCATCCCTCCAACATCCACGACAACGCCTACGCCATCGGCACCGTCGACTTCACCGGCGACATGCCCGTCGTCCTCGGCCCCGACGGCCCAAGCCTCGGCGGCTTCGTCTGCCCAGCCACCATGGCCCACGCTGAGTTGTGGAAGCAGGGCCAGTTCAAACCCGGAGACACCGTCCGCTTCCACCGCCTTACCGAAGGCGACGCCTCGCAGATGGAAGACGCCGTCGAGTACGCCCTCTCCAAACTCGACGCGCCGTTCCCCGAACTGCCGCTCCACGGCAAAGGCGAACCCGCCATCCTGTTCCGTGAAGAAGCTGCACCAGCCGAAGCCACCCCCGCCGCCCCCGCGCTCACCATCCGCGCCGGAGGTGACCGCTACCTCCTCCTCGAGTACGGCCCCAACCTCCTCGACATGAACCTCCGCTTCCGCGCCCACGCGCTCATGCAGGGCCTGCAACACCTCCACCTCCCCGGCGTCATCGACATCACGCCCGGCATCCGCTCCCTGCACATTCACTACGACAGCCGCCGCCTGCCGCGCGAACACCTGCTCGAAGCCCTCCACACCGCCGAATCCGTCATCCCCGCGCTCGACGACCTCACCGTCCCCTCCCGCACCGTTCACCTCCCGCTCAGTTGGG
>CAYUZM010001101.1:0-2417 GCA_964449665.1 uncultured Solibacteraceae bacterium | reverse complement strand
CGGCGAAGGAGTGCATGAGAACGGCGCGGCTGGGCAGTGCGTCGCGGCCGGCGCGGCCGGTCTCCTGGTAGTAGGCCTCGATGCTTCCCGGCAGCGCGGTGTGGAGTACGGTGCGAATGTCGGGCTTATCGATGCCCATGCCGAAGGCGATGGTGGCCACCATCACTTCCACGCCGCCGGAAAGGAACTCACCTTGTACGCGGCGCCGGCGTTCGGCGTCGAGGCCGGCGTGGTAGGCGGCCGTGGGAAAGTGCTCGCTGAGGGTGGCCGCGAGTTCTTCTGCCTGCTTGCGGCTGGGAACGTAGACAATGCCGGGGCGGCGCGCGGCGTCGAGAAGGAGTTCGCGGACGAGCGCGGGTCTTTGCGACGGCGCGGCTTCGACGACCTCGATGGCGATGTTGTCACGGCGGAAGCCGTGGATGAAGCGGGCGGCGGCGGTTAGGCCGAGTTGAGCGGCGATATCGTCCTGGACATGAGGCGTGGCGGTGGCGGTAAGGGCGATGACGGGCGCGGGGCGCAGCGCGGGCAGGTGTTGGCCGAGCATGCGGTAGTCAGGACGGAAGTCGTGGCCCCATTGCGATATGCAGTGGGCTTCGTCAATGGCGATGAGAGTGGGCTTGCGGCGGGCCAGCATCTCCGGGAATCCGGCGACGCGAAGGCGCTCGGGCGCGATGAAGAGGAACTGAAGATTTCCGTTGCAGTAATCGACGCAAGCCTGCCGGGAGGCCGTGCGCTCGCGGCCTGAGTGAATGCGTTCGACGGCGAAGCCGCGTTCGCGCAGCTTCGCCACCTGGTCTTCCATCAAGGCGATGAGCGGGCTGATGACGAGCGCAGTTCCGCCGCGTGCGATGGCGGGCAGTTGATAGCAGAGCGATTTGCCGGAGCCGGTGGGCATGACGAGCAGGACGTCGCGGCCTTCGAAGGCGGCCCGGCAGACGGCTTCCTGATTGGGGCGGAAGGCGTCGAAGCCGAAAGCGCGGTGAAGGAGCGTGGAGAGAGATTCGCCTTCGACATGGCGGGGAGGGGTGACGACGGCGGTAGCGGACGAGGGCACGGCCGAGACGCCGGCCGCCGTAGCCACTGTGGTGGGCGGGGAGGCCGGGACCGCGATGCTGCCGCTGCCGACCTTACCCACCACTTCGCGCACGTAGTCTTCGATTCCACGCAGGAAGGGTGCAAGCTGCGCATTTCCACGATGGATGCGCGTAAGGTAGGCCTCCCATTGGCCGGTCATAGCCGGGCTCTTTACCTCAGGGTGGACGATCTCAATGAGGCGGATTCCCTTCTCGGTGGCTTCGAGAGTTTTGCCGTTGCGCTCCATGTAGCCGCGCGTGAGCAGCACCTCGATGATGGAGGCGCGCGTGGCGGGCGTGCCGAGGCCGGACTCTTTCATCGCGTCGGAGAGTTCTTTTTCATCGAGCGTTTTGCCCGCGGTTTCCATGGCCGTGAGCAGACTTGCCTCGGTGTAGCGCTTCGGTGGGCGGGTCTTCTTGCGGAGGGCTTCGGCATCAACTACCTCCTGAGCGCCACCCTGTTGGAGACCGGAGGGGAGGACCTCTTCCGGTTTCGGGTCATCGGCGGATGCCGCGCCGCGAGAGGGCCGCTTCGACACGACGATATCCAGGGCTTTCCAGCCTAGTTCCAGAACAGCGGTTCCTTGGGTGTGATAGCGATCGACAGCACCGGTGTTCTCAATGGCAGTGATGACGGTGGTGACGGCGGTGACGTAGTCGCCGTGCCAGGCACTGAGCAGGCGGCGGCAGACGAGATCGTGGATTTTTCGCTCGTCGGTGGACAGCGAAGAATTGGGCGCGAAGGCGGTGGGGATGATCGCGTGGTGGTCTGTGACCTTCGCATCGTCGACGAAACGGCGGCCGAGGGGGCGCTCGCCTGTTCCAGGGGCGAGGTTGGCGGCATAAGGCGCACGAATGGCATGAACGATAGCGGGGAGAGTGGCGGCAACGTCGCGCGAGAGATGGCGGCTGTCCGTGCGTGGGTAGCTAATGAGCTTGTGGCGTTCGTAGAGGGCTTGCGCTATGTCGAGCGTTCTTTGTGCGCTGAAGCCGAAAAGGCGGTTGGCATGGCGCTGTAGCTCGGTGAGGTCGTAGAGCGGCGGAGGGGCCATGCGCTGGGTGGCCGAGTCGATTGATTCAATGGCGGCCTGGCCGGTACGAGCGCGTTGGACAATGCGGGCGGCTTCCTCCCCATCGGCGGGGAGGCGCATGGATTGTTGGAGGCTTTCGCGGTCGCCGCGAGGGCCCTCTTGCGGGCGGAACCACGTGCCGCGGTAGAGCGATTCGGCTGGGGCATCAACGGGATGGAAAGTGGCCACGACTTCGAGATAGTCTTCCGGACCGAATGCGCGGATGGCGAGTTCGCGTTCGACGAGCATGGCGAGCGTGGACGTTTGGACGCGG
>CAYUZM010001100.1:0-2426 GCA_964449665.1 uncultured Solibacteraceae bacterium | reverse complement strand
CATAGGTGATGTTGTAGTTCTCGCGCACGCTCTCCTGCTGGGGTGTGAGCCGGGGCGTGGGTTGAGGAGTGAGTTGGGCCGCGAGCGGGAGCGCGTAGCCCAGGAGGATCGCGCCGCCCACGAAGGAAAGCGCCTTACACTTCCACATTCAGCGTGAGGGTGATCTCGGTTTTGTAGAGCTTGGAGACGGGACAACCGGCCTTGGCGCCGTTGGCGGCGGCTTCCACCTGCTCCTTGCTGGCGCCGGGGACTTTGGCGCGCATGACGAGTTCGCTCTTCGCGATGGACAGCGTCGCCATGTCGAGGGTGATGGCGCAGGAAGTTTCCAAAACCTCAGCCGTGAGGCCGAGCTTTCCCAATTCGTCCGAGGTGGCCATGGTGAAGCAGCCGGCGTGGGCGGCGGCGAGGAGTTCTTCGGGATTCGTACCGGCTCCGCTTTCGAAGCGGGCGAGGAATGAGTACGGAGTCTGATTCAGAGTCTTGGAATCGGTGGTGAGCGAGCCTTTGCCGGACTTGAGGTCACCGTTCCAAATTGCGGATGCGTTGCGTTTCATGCGAGTCTTCTTCCTTTCCGTTCCAGACTACACTGGCGATAGACGGATGCGCATAACTCAATTGGGTGTACTCGCATGGGCGATGACGTTGCCGCTGACGGCGGCCGACCTCGGGCCGGAGCGGATCGAGTTGCCCGAGATATCGTGTACGGCTCCGGACGCCGCGCCGTTCGAGTTCCCACGGATCGGGCATGACCGTCATGCGGTGATTGTGGTCGATTCGGCGGGCTGCTCCGGGACGTTGCTTGCGGGGAAGCAGGCGTTGGGCAAGATCAGCGAGGGCGGCAATGCGGCGCGATTCGACTTTGCCGAGCAGTTGCGGCTGGTCGCCGTACCCGCGTTGAGCTTTCGCCCATCGGAGGCGGGGTTTGGCGAGATACGGCTGGCGCTGGTGGTGACTCCGCGCGTGTACTTCTACAACGCGCGGTATGCCGGGGGCATCTTGACCTTGACGGCGCGGAACACGTTGGACAATACGGCCGATCTGTTCTTCCGCGTGGAAGCGGAGGGTAGGGCCTCGGAATCCCAAGGCAAGAAAGCCGTGGAGCAAGCCGACAATTTGGGTCCAAACCAGGAACGCGACTACAGCTTTGACCTGGGGACGCTCAAGCGGGGCGACCGGATCAAGGTGACGATGGAGAAGGCGCAGGAAGCGCTGGAGGGCGGCTACCGGTTTGTGGATTCGGTGCGCGTGATGAAGTAGGATGGCGCGAGGAAGGAGAGCGGGGCAATGAGCAGCGTGGAGAAGGCGCTCGAGACGCAGATCCAGAACATCCAGAAGAAGACGGGCAAGACGCTCGCCGAACTGGCGGCGCTGGTGAACGCCAGCGGTTTGACCAAGCACGGCGAAATTCGCGACATGCTGAAGCGCGACCTGGGCCTGGGGCATGGCGATGCCAACACGCTCGTCCACACGGTATTGAAATCGGATGGCGAATCGGCCGCGAAGGCGGCGGGCGCGAGCACGGATGATGTGTTGGCGTAGGTCTACGCCGGGCCGAAGGCGGCGCTGCGGCCGATCCACGAAAAGCTGATGTCGGCCATTGGGAAGTTCGGCGAGTTTGAGATCGCGCCGAAGAAGGGCTATGTGAGTCTTCGTCGTAACAAGCAATTTGCAATGATTGGACCGGCCACCAAGACTCAGGTGGAGTTGGGGTTGAACATGAAGGGCGTGGCACCGACGGACAGGCTGATCGCCCTGCCTCCGGGCGGGATGTGCCAGTACAAGGTGCGGCTGAGCCAGGAAATAGAAGTGGATGCCGAGGTCATACAGTGGGTGAAGACCGCTTACGACAGTGCCGGATAGCGAAAAGAGGGGGAGCCGGTTAGGGGATATCCCGTATCGTTGAGAGGTGAGAACTGGAGCCTTGGCAGGGCACTTAAACCATACAAGCTAGGACTGTTAACACTTTATACGGAAATTGGAACCGGGATCTGATTTGGTTCTAATGTGCTACACTTTTCGGTAGGCGGTGCCTACCAAGCACGGCTAAGAAGTTGCAACCCTCGTTCCTGTAAGCGCGTCCGAGACAGTGCGCAGGCCGGGGGCCCTGTTTCGGGGCTGGTCCGGGGACAGGAGAGGGCGGGAAATGAGAGCGATGATGGTTGATTCGCAAGATACGTCAACCCAGACTGGGAACAGGGATATGGACACACGGCCCAATACGTATGCCATCGACCCGGATGAGCACCTGCGGCGGTTGCTAGACGCAGAAAAGGCCGATAAGCCCTGGTTCGTCACGATTTTTCATGACGTTAAAGAGTACTTTTTCCCGCCGCAGCTTCCACCGCTTGAGGTGACGTCGCAGGCGGTTCCGGTAAAAGACCATTTGGGATTTGCCGGTCGCGAAGGGCACGCTGCCGGGGTCTACC
>CAYUZM010001099.1:0-2433 GCA_964449665.1 uncultured Solibacteraceae bacterium | reverse complement strand
GCCGAGCTCGGCAAGCAGAACTGGCTGATGGAAGTGCAATATCAGGGCCAGTCCGGGGTCGGTTTGATCAATAACTGGGATATGAACGTAATCCCGCTAAACGTCTCCACCGATACCGCGACGTTGAACAACATCTGGCAGAACCAGCAGAATTTCAAGCCGTTCCCTAATTTCGGCGCGGTCAGGCTGTTCTCCAACTTCGGTCACAACTCTTACCACGGCGGCACACTGCGCGTAGAGAAGCGCATGAGCGGCGGCCTGACGTTTAACGCCTTTTACACCATGAGCAAGACCATCACCGAGGCGGAAGCCGAAACCGGCGACAACGGACTGACCTTTTACAACAGGGCGCTCGAAAAGGCGCGCGCCAGCTACGACGTAAGGCACCGCTTCGTGAACGTGATGTCGCTCGACTTGCCATTCGGCAAGGGACGCCGTTTCATGAACGGCGGCGGCCTGAGCAATCATGTCTTCGGCGGATGGCAGTTGACCTGGACGCAGACCCTGCAATCGGGCCCGCCGTTCAACGTCAGCTTCGCCGGCAGCCCGAACCGCTACTTGCCCGGGGAATCGCGGCCGAACATCGTCACCACGCATCAGGCCGCGCAGGTAGACAACTGGGAACTCGGCGCCAACCGCTTCCCGACGCAGGCGCAGAACCCGTACCTGAACGCGAGTTCATTCGCCTACCCGACCGCGTTCACCGTGGGCAACCTCGGCCGCAACGTGTTCGAAGGACCGGGTCTGCTTTGGACTCAGGTGTCGATCGCAAAATGGTGGACGGTGAAGGAGCGCTATCGCTTCCAGATCCGCTTGGACGGGAACAATTTCCCGATCAAGCAACCGCAGTTCGGCGATCCCAACGGCTCCTATAATCTGAACAGCCTCGGCGCTTTCGCCCGTCCCGGCAGTGCCACGCGGGGCTCGTTCTCGGACATCGGAACGTCAAATTCAAACCTGCTGCTCATCGGCCGGTTTGAGTTTTAGCGCAATACAAACCCTTCCTCCCGGCATCACGCCGGGGTGGAACGGGGCGGCGCCGTCCACGTGCCTGTGCCGCCCTTTGGATTGAGCCCACGACTTGATAGAGTGGGAGCCGTAAAACGGGGAGCCGCACGGGGAGCCGCACCCGTTGCCCCCCGCCTCCCGCTTCGATACAATTCCGCAACAGGTAGAGATTGGGGGTAGTGTATCGACGCCGTGCCCGTCCAACGGATTCTTCTCATCGCGTGCGTAGCTGCCACGTTGCAGGCGCAAACGAATCGGATTTCCTTTGACAAGGAGGTGAAACCGGTTCTGGAGGCTCGTTGTGTGAAGTGCCACGGCCCCAAGATGCAACTTGGGAAGTTGGATCTGCGCACTCGCGAATCGGCCTTGGCCGGCGGCGAGCATGGCCCGGCTTTCCTTGTGGGCGATGCCGAAAAATCGCGGCTCTACCGGCACGTCTCCGGACTGGAAAAGCCGCTCATGCCGATGGACGGCAAACTGGCCACCACCGAGATCGACATACTGAAACGTTGGATCGCGGAAGGCGCGCAGTGGGAGGGCACCCTCGCCGAAACCGGTCTCAAGAAGGAACCCGACCCCGAGGACCGCACGATCCAACCGGACGCGCGCAAATATTGGGCGTTCCAACTTCCCGCCGTCCACGAGCCGCCGAAGAATGGTGCGCCCGAATGGGACGCGCATCCCATCGACGCGTTCCTCTTCCGCACGATGAAGGCCAAAGGCCTGGAACCGGCGCCGCTCGCAGACAATACCACGCTTGTCCGTCGCGCCTATCTCGATCTTATCGGCCTACCGCCCACGCCCTCTCAAGTGGAGGCATTCGTCAACGATAACCGCCCCGGCGCATGGGAGCGCCTTATCGAACAACTGCTCGCCTCGCCTCACTACGGAGAGCGTTGGGGGCGCCATTGGATGGACGTAGCGCGCTACGCCGACTCGAACGGCTACGAACACGACTTCGACCGCCCCAACGCATGGCGTTATCGCGACTATGTGATCGCCTCATTCAACAAGGACACGCCCTTCGATCTTTTCCTCAAGGAACAACTGGCGGGCGACGAAATGGACGAGGTCACCAACGACCGGCTCATCGCCACCGGCTTCTTGCGTAACTACGCCAAGGTCGGCTTCCGCGAAAAGGACAATCCGCAGTTCCGCTACGACTACCTCGACGACATGATCGCCACGCTGGGCCGCGGTGTTCTCGGCCTCACCGTGCAATGCGCTCGCTGCCACGATCACAAGTTTGATCCCATTCCACAGCGCGATTACTATGCGCTGCAGTCGTCGCTGTGGGGGTATGTGGAAGTGGAGCACCCCCTCGTGCCCAAAGCGGAAGCCGACGCCTACGCGGCCAAGGTCGCCGAAGTGGAGTCGACGATCAAGCCCTTGCGCGCAGCCGTCCGCGACCTCGACGAGCCCTAT
>CAYUZM010001098.1:0-2439 GCA_964449665.1 uncultured Solibacteraceae bacterium | reverse complement strand
CAAAACATTTTCGATTGGAATTGTCTTATTAGAACTTTTTCAAGCGGTCAAAGAAGTAGTCGATCGAACGGGTGGCCGTGCCGCGAACACGCTTCGTGCAGGCATTGTTGATGCCGGTTGGAGGGACTCGGTGCTGGTGCTCCCCGGAGAGACTGTTCGAGTACAAGTGGAGTTCACCAAACATCCCGGACTATACCTGTATCACTGTCACATCCTCGAGCACGAAGACATGGGGATGATGCGGAACTTCCGGGTGACACAGGGGAACCTTGGCATAGGCGACTGACAAGTCCTGAGTCACTGGTTTTGACGGGAGGGGCGCGCGGGTTACAACAAGACCATCCGCGCCGCCTTTCGCTCGGCTGATGCGAGGTTGGCTGATGGACCCGAGGGATAGACTCGGAAGTGTGTTCGTGAGAACCGCCGCCCTCGCTCGTTCATCTTCTTGCACTCTTCTGGACTGATCGCCAGAGGCTGCACCCGATTATGTGCCACGTCGATTAATCGGGCATGGTGCTCATCCGGCCGTACCGGAAGAGCCGAGTCGGCAGAGCAAGCGCATGATCTGCCAACGTTGGGTTGACGAAGGGTTCCTGCCGCTCGAGCTCCTCAGCGGCGCTGCAACTTGGCCCGTCCCTTGCGTCGGGCGACTCGTCAGAGAGTTCAGGGAAGAATCTCGGGTGCTGTACGCAGGCGATCCATCGAGCGGCACGCGCAGCAGCGCGCCTTTGTAGGCCGGCCTTCTGCAAATTGTCCAAGGCCTCGCGATTCCACCAGTAGCGTAGATGGGCTGTCCACCTGTGAGCATGGCGATCTTGCCAGCCAGATCGTCGACGGGTTGGAGATGCTGTCGGGTAGAAATGGAGGCTCCCGTTGAGCGTATCGGCCACACGGACGGCATCTTCGCGATGGCTCAACGAGCATGGTCCGGAGGCGCTCGAATGGCTCTTCCGCACCGTGGTCTTCCACCCATCTGCGCCCATCTTTGGTCACCGACGACGACCGGCGTTCCCACGAAGCCAGCGTCGGCGCAGCCAGGCTCCTCGGTCTGCGACGCGAAAAAATCATCGGCCGGCGCCTGGAAGACTTTGCGGCCGATGAAACCAAGGCCGAAATCCCGGATCGCTGGCGCAATTTTCTCGAAGCGGGTGAACAGGCCGGCACACTTCGTTTGCTCACTCCAGCGGGAACCGCTCGAGCCATTCGATACACGGCAATCAGCAATGTGCTGCCCGTCCGCCACCTGCTGTGCCTGCACGCCGGCGAGGAAAGCTGGCATCTGCGCCAGGACGCCTCGCGGTTCTGGGCCAACGCCATCTTCGCATCCCTAAAAGAGGACAGCGGCGCCTTGCAGGGATTCGCCTGCGTCGTGCGCGATTTCAGTGACCGCCGCGAAGGGAATCTGAAGCCGCGTTCCGGCCCCGCGCTCGTCCTTCCGGCGCCGTCGGCCCCGGCAATCGGCGGCGTCGTGTCCGGAGAGTTTGACCGCATCCTGCGGATCAACGACCCGTTGCTCGAAATGGTCGGCTATAGCCGCGAGTATGTGCTCGGCGAACAGTTGAGCTGGCTCGATCTGACCCCCCAGGAGTTCAGCCCCTTGGATGAACTCGCGCACGAGGAATGCTTGCGGCTCGGCTCTTGTGCCCCCTTCAAAAAGAGCTCATCCGCCAGGACGGCACGCGTGTGCCCGTCCAGGTGACAACGGCCGTTTTGCAACTGCGCCCCTTCTCCTGGATCTCATTTGTAAGCGACCTGCGCGAGCGCAACCGGTAGGAAAACATCGAAGCGAATCTCTCCGAAGAGAGACTCTTATCCCAGGAGATCACCGGGACCAGCGCCGCCTTGAAACAGATGATCTTCCAGGTGGAACTGGTGGCTCCAACCGACGCGACTGTCCTCATCCAGGGGGAAACCGGCACGGGTAAGGAACTGGTGGCCCACGCCATCCACAGAAGCAGCCTCCGCAATGCGCGCCCTTTCATCACCTTGAACTGCGCCGCCATTCCGTCAGGGCTGCTAGAGAGCGAACTGTTCGGCTATGAGAAAGGCGCCTTCACCGGAGCCCTGACACAAAAGGTGGGGCGTTTTGACCTGGCGAATCGGGGGACGTTGTTCTTGGACGAAGTAGGCGACATCCCTTTGGAGTTACAGCCGAACCTACTCCGCGCCCTGCAGGAGAAGCCCTTCGAACGTCTGGGCAGTACCCGAACCATCAACATCGACGTGCGTCTGGTGGCAGCCACCAACCAGGATCTTGCCCAGATGACCAAGGATCACCTCTTCCGCAGCGATCTCTACTATCGGTTAAAGGTATTTCCCATCACCACCGCGCCGCTGCGTGACCGCCCGGAAGACATACCCGTCTTGGCCCGCCACTTCGCCCAGCAATACGCGTTGAAAATGAACCGGACTTACGAGAGCATTCCCCCCCAAACCATT
>CAYUZM010001097.1:0-2449 GCA_964449665.1 uncultured Solibacteraceae bacterium | reverse complement strand
CGTAGATGGTCAAGATAGGGACAATGGATATATCGGCGCCGGTCAGATTTACATGAGGCACACAAGCAATACGGATGTGTCGGCCAATTGGATCGACGGAGCGTACTGGAACGGCTATGCTGCTCCTTATCCTGCGGGAGGTCAGCCAAACTTTGTGAATTACGGAATTGAGATTGACGGCACGCCAGTAGGCACAACTGTCTCTAATAACACGTTCTCTAACAACACGCTCAGTAATCAGGGAATCGCGGGATACTGGATTGGAGGTCCCGCGACTGGAACTTCCATTGATGATGAGACTGTCACCTACAATCGAATTCAGGGTGTCATGGTAGCGGACGGCACAAGTAACGGTGGATCGGCGAATACAATAATCAAGTCAGGTTCGTCGCTATCAAATAACGGTGGATCGGCATGGTACAATGGAGCGAGTCTACCCACAGGGTATGGCCTGTACGTCTCAGGTTCGCAGAGTAGTACTGTGTGTTATGAGAGTGGTGTAACCTTGTCCTCAAATTCAAATGGTGCTGCATGCCAAGAATCTGGAGCATCGTGCAATGGTTCGCCCACTCAGTATGTCACCAAGGCGAGTTGCCCTTGATATGGGTAGTCGGCCGCGAGGAGCTATGATCGGACTTGCCTGGCACACGTGACGGTAATAGTCCTTATCGCTGGGCGGTGCCAGCGTCGTCGGTCACCGCCTAGCGTTAGGCTTGCACATAAGTGATCGCCTACTGTGGTAAACTCTCTAACCAATGCAACGAGCGCAGGATGGGTTATTCCGTGGAGCTTCGTCCCACCGTGTTAAGTTCAGAACGTTGGCGCTGATTCTTATCGTGATTGCGATTCCGATATCATTTGCCGGAGACGGGATTTTTGCCTTCTTCACAGACGACGACCTCCTCAACCTGTATGGCCACTGGACCGTATCGTGGCATGACCTGCTCGTCGCGAATTTGAAGTACTGCTCGCCGGTATACCGTCCGTTCGGAGGACTTTTCTATCGATCTGTTTTTGCGCTAAGCGGGTTTGATCCGCTGCCGTTCCGCATAGCCTGCTTTGCGCTAATGTTTGCCAACCTGTGGCTTCTGTATATGAACGCCAGGCGGCTCACCGGAGCAGCAGAGATCGGGCTTCTCTCTACTCTTGTTGCGTGTTATCACGTCGGATTCACAGACCTGTATTACAACACTGGTACAATTTATGACCTACTCTGTTTCTCGTTCTATTTTCTTGCACTGTTAATCTACATGACCAGGCGGCTTGATGGACACTACTTGAGTGTCGGTCGCGCTGTCGCGATAGCCATATTGTATATCTGTGCACTAAATTCCAAGGAGATGGCTGTCACGTTCCCCTTAACGGTCATGGTTGTGGAGGTCGTGTATTGTCGTCCCAACTTGGACCGGACCGGTATCAGCCAGTGGCTTACTAGAGCGGTACTATTTGTTTTGTTTCTGGCCATGCTTACTGTCCCATATGTTCAGGCGAAGCTGTCCGCCGAGAGCCCGTTCCCACGGGTACCCGACTACATACCCCACATCAGCCTTTCCCAGTATGTGAATACGTACGGGCGCTACCTTGATCGCATCTTCTATGCGCCAAGTGGATTTTTTACACCAGTGCGGGAGGCGCTCTTGTTGGTCATAATGGCAGCTCTTGCCTGGGTCTTCCGGAGCAAAGCGTTGCTGTTCTCTACTATCTTTGTTATTATTAGCATATTGCCCGTTGTTTTCATCACACCCCGTGGCACGATCTTTGTCCTCTACATCACATTTTTCGGGTGGGCTCTGTATGCGGCTACGTTAATCGCCGCGGTCAGAAGGACGATACTGCGAGCCAGACGGGATGATCATCTAGCGGCACAAGCAATTACGTTTGTGATAGTTGCGTTGCTCCTCATCGTAGCGCATAGACGCAACGTGAATACGCCTCACGTCCGAACGGAGTTGCGTACCAGCTACGATCAGCTGCGGGAGCTTTTGCCTCGGCTGAAAGTCGGTAGTCGAGTCCTTTTTCTCAATGACCCTTTCAAGACAGATGAGTGGACCCCCCTCTTTATTCTTCGGCTCTTGCACCGTGACCAGTCTCTTCAGGTGCATCGTGTGAAGATGATGGAAGCACCGCCTTCTTTATCGGTAATTGCATCATACGACGTTGTCATCGACTGGAAGGAGAACCAATATTTAAGGCGGTAGCTGTGGTGCGCAATAGATCAATCCGTCACGTTACGCCCCCCTCCTTCGTCTACCCATTTTCGTATTGTAGCCTTCCGGAAACAGGCCGCGAGATTGCCTCAGCTGAGGGGTCCCACTCCACTTTGATGTAGTCGATTTTGTAGCTGTCGAAAGCTGTGGTGCGCAATAATTCAAATCGGCACGTTACGCCGCCTCCCTCTCCAGCCCATACTCATGATGTAACCCTCCGAGAACGGGTCGCGAGGTAACGC
>CAYUZM010001096.1:1450-2452 GCA_964449665.1 uncultured Solibacteraceae bacterium | reverse complement strand
TTGGGGCAAGGCGGGGCGGCGGGGGCCGGGGGAGGTGTCGGTGGCCGGGTTTGACGATTTGCAGATCGCCCCGTTTCTGGAACCGCCGTTGACGACGGTGCGGCAGCCGAAGACCGAGATGGGCCGGCGCGCGGCAACGATTTTGCTTGAACTTTTGGAAGGGAAGGAATTGGAGGCCCAGATTACGGTGCCGGGCGAACTGGTGGTTCGCGAATCGACGGCGCCGCTGGGAGGGAATAGTTTATGAGTCAACCTTTGGAGATGGGAATTGTCGGCGTGGGGCGCATGGGCGGGGTTCATGCGCGGCATCTGCTGGAGCTGGAGCGCGAGGACGGCGTCTGCCGCCTCTGCGCGATTGTGGACCCGGACGCGGCGAGGCTGAAGTCGTTCGCGGCGGCCATGGGCTTCACGGGGCAGCTGTTTACGTCGCTTGAGGAGTACATCAAGGCCGGAGTCTGCGCGGCGACGATGGTGGTGGCGCCGACCGAGCATCACCGGGCGCATGCGATGGCGCTGGTGGGGGCCGGGCATCGTGTGTTGATGGAGAAGCCATTGACGGGGACGCTCGAAGGCGACATCGCCTGCTGCGCGGAGTTGGACCGCGATTACCCGCGTTCGTTGATGCTGGCGTTTCAACGGCGGTTCGATCCGGCGCTTGCATATGGAAAAGAGCTGGTGAAGCAGGGCGCGATTGGGCGGATGTTCAAGATCTATTCGGCGCTGGAGGATTCGGGTCCGCCGCCGGACACCTATCAGAGCGACGGCATTCTGCCGGACATGTCGGTGCACAACGTGGACGAGATTTTGTGGTTTGCCGAGCGGATGCCCGACCGTGCGATGGCGGTGGGTTCGGTGCTTTATAACAAGCACGTGGCGAAGTGCCAGGAAGATTTCGACGACGCGATGCTCTACATGTGGTTTGGCGAGGAGTTGCTGGGTCAGGTGCAGGTGACGCGGAATCACGTGTCGGGGTACCGGGTGGAGTCGGCGATTTACGGCGAG
>CAYUZM010001096.1:0-1440 GCA_964449665.1 uncultured Solibacteraceae bacterium | reverse complement strand
CATTTGGCCCGGCGGCCGCACGGGATGGTCGGGGGGGCGTTTGGGCGGGGGGGCGGGGCGGTTCCGGTTGCGCGGAAGGTGTTTCCGGGCGGGGGCGGCGGGCCGGGTTCGCCGGAGTTTGTGGACCGGTTTGGGCCGGCGTATAAGGCGGAGGCGGCGGCGTTCATCGAGTGCTGCCGGAAGAACTTGGATTTCCCGACGACGCATCGCGATGGGTTGCGCGCGCAGCAGGTGATCTCGACGGGCATGCGGGCGGTGAAGACGCGGGCGGATGGGGCGGTGGTGGGGTAGCGGGGGCATGAACGTAACTGCAGACGGATTCAAGGCGTATCTGGATGAATTCCATTCGACACTCGAATCTACGGCAGCCCAATATTTGCCCTCCGACAAGGTTCGCTTGTTGTCACACCTCTCCTTTGGCCCGTGCCCCATTCGTGGCTATGTCTCAACGCAATTCGGTGTCGCGTGGGAATACCTGCCAGGTTCAAGTCAGAGCCTAGAAATAGTCTCAGGCAGCCGTCGAGTTGAGGACCTATTCCTTGATCGCCCCGGGCGACTTGAACGAGGCTTCGCAGGTCGAGGGCCGGCCATTATGCTGCGTGATGGTGCCAACAGGTGCACCCTACAGGGAACTTCGATATCGAACGAGCCCAATCCATTTCGCTTGGGCGGCTCTGATACACATCTGACATTAATTGACTGCCACTTCAATGCCTTGGGCTGGGTTAGGAATGTTGTGGGCGGAGAACTCTATGGAAATAGGACCCAATCATTCTGGACGCAGGCGCTCGCTGTAGGTCGGGCCAAAGATCAGGTGCTGGCCGCACTCACTGAGTATCACAGAGCCAACGCACACAGACTTCCTATCGATGAGTACGTCAACGGGAGGAAACAGCGCTCTGTGCTGGTTCTTGGCGACTACTCGAGGGATGGCCTCGCACGACTAGATTCCATCTGCGGATGCCTCAACGAACTCGGATATGAGCCATTCATGGTGAAGGACGTCGAGGATATATTTGGCAGCGATCTACAGCAAAAAGTTAGAATTCTCGGCGGGTTGGCGCGCTTCGTATTGATCGATGATTCATCGCAATCGGGCCATCTAACTGAAGTTCCCATTGCGCAGGAAAATCGATGGGTGACAGTGCTTTTGCACGCGGACGGCGCACATGGCTCATGGATGACCGCTGGATTGGCCAATACCAGCAGGGTGATTCGTGAGCAGGACTACGACCCATCAGCGCCTCGCGAAGGCATTGACCTCGCCATGGGTTGGGCGGAAACTCAAATAAAAGATCTGGATAGCCAGTACAAGTTTTTGTACCCTTGGGCGCCCAAGTAACCAAGTGTGACTAGAGAGGCAGGCCGGCCTCACTAGATTCTGGTCAAACTTTACGGCCTTTACCCAACTGCGATCACCGACAGACCATCGATCCCGGC
>CAYUZM010001095.1:0-2452 GCA_964449665.1 uncultured Solibacteraceae bacterium | reverse complement strand
GATGTGGGGCCGCATTGGGGCAATGTTCGGTTCCATGGGCGCCACGTTTGACCGCGCTCCGGTGGTGCGCAGCTTTATGTCGCTGTTACTCGTCTTCGCGCTGCTCGCTCCGATGGCGCCGGCGCAAACGCCGCGGCCGGCCGCGGCTCCGCAAGCCATGCCCGCCACGCGCGACCCCTTCACCACACCGGCCCGCGTCGGCGTGGGCGTTGCAGAGCGCAAACTCGCTCTGCGTGATGCCCTGGAAATGGCACTGCGGAACAACCTCGACCTGGAGATCGAGCGCAACACGGTCGCCACGGCCCAACAAGCGCTCAACGCCGCCCGCGGCGCATTCGACGGCGTATTCCACTGGAACCCAACGCTCGAACGCCGCAACACGCCCACCGCCAGCATCCTCATCGGCGCCAACGGCAACCTGCGCGAAGACTTCGTCATCCAGAACTTCAGCTACAGCCAGCGCGTTGAGAAGTACGGGACCACGATTCAGCCGTTCTTCGAGAACAACCGGCTCTCCACCACCAATCCCTTTGTGGGCCTGAGTCCGGCAACCACGTCGCGCCTGGGCGTCAGTTTCACGCAACCGCTCATGCGCAATTTCCGCCTCGATCCGCAGCGCGCCGAAATTCGTATCCGCTCGAAGAACATCGAGATCTCGCAGAGCGACTTCGAGCTGCGCGTCATCGACATCGTCTCTCAGGTGGAGCAGGCATATTGGAATCTCGTGGCCGCCCGCCAGGACTCGCTCGTCAAGGCCGACTATGTCGAATGGGGCCGCGAACAACTGGCGCGCACGAAGCGCCAGATCGACGCCGGCACGCTTGCCCCGATTGAATCCTCGGCCGCTGAAGCCGAACTTGACCGCCGCCTCGATACGTTCTATGCGAGCGTCGGCGTGATCACCGAAGCCGAGAACGTGCTCAAGACCCTGCTCTCCGGTGGCCGCGAACACGAGATCTGGGGCGACGTGCTCGTGCCCATCGACGAACGGCCGCAGGACGCCGGGCCGCTACCGGAGCTAAAGGAGGCCGTCGCGCAGGCCATCTCGCAGCGCGTCGAACTGAAGGGCCTCGACCTGCGCAAAGACAACGCCGCCACGCAGAAGGAACTCAGCCTGAACAAGATGAAGCCGCAGGTGAATCTTGTGGCCAACTATTACAGCTCCGGCCTGGGTGGTTCGGTCATCTCCGGCACTAACCCATTCAGCTCGGGCAACGACGCGCTCTACGGCCGCCTGAACCAGCTCTCCGCTCTCGTTGGACTGGCCCCGATTGCGCCGCCCGCCTTCGGCGGCACGCCCGACTTCCTCACTGGAGGCTACGGCACTACGCTGAGCAACGTTTTCAGCACGCGCTACCACAGCATCCAGGGCGGCATTCAACTGGAATGGAATCCGCGCAACCGTACCGCGCAGGCCGAATTGCAGCAGGCCGTGCTCGCCCAAAGGCGCCTCGAATTGCAGCGCACGCGCGATGAACAGCTCATCGCCGCTCAGGTGCGCAACGCTCTGCAGGGCATCCAGACGGCGCGACAGCGCATTGAAGCCGCGGAGGCCAGCGCACGCGCCGCCAAAGACAAGCTTGATAGCGAAATCCGCCTCTTCCAAACCGGCGAATCGACGAACTTCCTCGTGCTCACGCGGCAGAACGAATTCGCCGATTCGCGCATGCGCGTTGTCGTTGCCAATCTGGACTTCAACAAGGCGCTTGCCCGCCTGCGGCAGTCCACTGGCTCTTCGCTGCGGCACTACGCGATACAGCCGAAATAATCACACGAAATTCACCGGAGCGAGTGGGGTGCCGCCGTGCTACACTCCCCGTGTAACCTCCCCACTGCGCCAATTTCGTTTGATTTCATGAGTGCTCGCGATCCCTTTTTTGAACGAGGCCTGCCCTCCAGCGTCGAAGCCGAACGCCTGGTGCTCGGCGCCATCCAACTCGACGAGTCCGCCTTCATTCTGGCTGCCGGGAATGTCGACGCCGACGACTTCTCGCTGGAAAAACACCGCCGTATCTTCGCCTCCATGGTGGCGCTCAACGAACGCGGCGAAAAGATCGACCGTGTCACCGTCGCCCATGAGCTCATGCGCCGCGGCCAGCTCGAATCCGTTGACGGCCTCTCCTATCTCTCCTCGCTCGACGATGGCCTGCCGCAGATCTACAACTTCGAGGCTTACACGCGGATCATCAAAGAGAAATCGATTCTCCGCCGCATCATCCTGAACTCGCAGAGCCTGATCGAGCGCTGCATGCTCGACAACGAAGATCCGCAGCTCATTCTCGCCGACGCCGAAGAGTCGTTGCTTAAACTTGGCGAAGCGCAAAAGCGTGAAGACCTGCCCAATCCCGGCCAAATTCTGGAGCGCCTCCAGGGTGGCCCCCCCCCCTAAACCTGCCCGCCCGGCGCGGGCATGCTCGCGTCGCGCGCGCTCCGCAGGCCCGGCGTGTGGGCC
>CAYUZM010001094.1:0-2456 GCA_964449665.1 uncultured Solibacteraceae bacterium | reverse complement strand
GATGCGTGAGCTCGGTCTCGCGCCGAACGCCGATCATCGTCGCCAGTTTCCCACCGGAAAAACGTTCCAGGTCGTCCTCTTGGACAAGGACGGCAAAGGTCGCATGCGCTTCTCGCTGGTGGGCGTCGCGCGCGTGGAAGAGCGACGCAACGTCCGCGAGTTCGCCTCGTCGCAGCAGGGACTCGGCAGCCTGGGGGACGTGCTCCGGAAGAAGCTCGGCCTGCCCGAGCCTCCGCCCCAGGCAGCCGTGAAAGGTGGTGCCAGACCGGCTGCCGCCATCGCCAGGCAGTACATTTCCAGTCCAAGCGACTGTTCCTCGCGCCGCCGTTCCTGTAAGAGGTACACGCCCGCGGCCAGGAATCCGAGCCCTCCGGCCGCGCTCGCCGCCGCCGCCGCATGGGCCAGCGTTCCCTGGTCGGCCACCGGATTGACTACTTCGCCCAAACCCAACGCCACCGCGGCAGCCGCGACCGAGACCAGCAGTCCCGCGAAGGGCGCCGTGCGCCGCCGCGTGGAGCCCGGTGCCGGTCCAGGGAGCCAGATCATCGCCGACAGCAGGCCACCCACGCACAACGCGCTCACTTGCAACCAGAGGAAGGTGTCGCCCGGCGTTGTGGCCGCATGGAGACCCAGTAAGAGTCCCATTGCGATGACCCCGCTCATCAACCACGATCGCTCCGTGTGCCCTCCCGGCTGCAAGCGGATGAACTTCGTTCCCGCCGCCCCCAGCGCCACCGCGCATCCCAGACTTTCGACGAGTGAATGCAGCGGCACATGCACTAGCCGCCACGAGCCGGGGACCAGCGGCGCAATTAAGGCCGGCAGCGCCAACAACGCCACCAGAGCCGCCACACCCACGCCCATGCGCCGGTTGGGAGTTCGCCAAGACGTTCGTTTACCCATCTCCGTCAATGCCCATATCGGCGGGGGAGGTAGGAATCTTACCGGAGCGCTGGGAATACGTGAATGGACTGAACCTCACACTGGGGCCCGCCTCATTTCCGGTCTACGATATGCTGGCAACTCGTATGCAAATCGTTCCCCTTCCACGCACCGAATTGAAAGTCTCCCGGATCGCCTACGGCAATATGACGTTCGGAAGCCAGACGCAGGAAGAGGACGCAGCGCGCATTCTCGATACCTGCCTTGACCGCGGCATCACCTTTCTCGACACGGCCAACGTCTACAACGCCGGCAAGGCCGAAGCGATGCTGGGCCGCCTGCTCGGTCCGCGCCGCCAGAGTGTCGTGCTGGCAAGCAAAGTACGCGGCAAGATGGGCGACGGTCCGCTCGAATCGGGCCTCTCCCGCGCGGCCATTCTTCATAACGTCGAAGAGTCCCTCAAGCGCCTCAAAACCGACTACCTTGACCTCTACTATCTCCACATGCCCGACACCGCCGTGGCGATCGAAGAGACGCTCGAAGCCATGGATACGCTGGTGCGCCACGGCAAGGTGCTGTATCCGGCACTGTCGAACTATGCCGCCTGGCAGACGTTGGAAGTCTTCCGCATCACCGACGAACAGGGCTATGCGCCCGTCGCCGCGGCGCAGATGATGTACAACGTCGTGGCGCGCGGACTGGAGCAGGAGTTCGTGCCTATGGCCACCAAGTACGAACTCGCCATCGTCGCCTACAACCCGCTGGCCGGCGGATTGCTCACCGGTAAGCAGCAGCGCGAGCAGCCCGCCCCGGGCACGCGCTTCGACGGCAACCAGATGTACCTGGACCGCTACTGGCACGACGCCTATTTCGACGCCGTGGAGGAACTGAAGGTGGTGGCGCAAGAGGCGGGACGCTCCATGATCAGCCTTTCGCTGAACTGGCTGCTGCACCATACGACGACCGCGTGCGTGCTGCTGGGCGCCAGCCGCCTGGACCAGCTCACGGCCAACCTCGACGCCGCCGAAGAGGGTCCGCTGGGCGCGGATGTCGTGAAACGTTGCGATGAAATTTGGTTCAAGGTGCGCGGCCCGCAACCGAAGTACAATCGTTGACCATGCGACGCATCGTCTCGGCATTCGGATTTGCCGTCCTCCTTGGGGCGGCCCTCTTCTCCACGCGTACCGAAGCTCAGCCCGGCACGGTCAAAGAGATCGTCAAGGGCGTCTGGTTCCGCGAAGGCGAGATCAAGGACATGGGCCACTGCAACAACGTGATCATCGAGATGAAGGACTATCTCGTGATGATCGACGCCAACTTTCCCAGTGGCGCCAAGATGGCGCTGGCCGACGCGAAGAAGGTATCGCCGAAGCCGGTGAAGTATGTCTTCGACACGCATCACCACGGCGACCACGCCTACGGCAACGCTTTTTGGACCCGCAACGGCGCCGAGACCATGGGCTTCCCCGGCGTTGTCGACATGATGAAGGTGCGCGAGCCGAAGGCCTGGCAGGGCGCGGCGAAGGGGCCCAAGGACGTGGGCGAGTTGAACCCCGCCACCGCCGAGCCGCCCC
>CAYUZM010001093.1:0-2456 GCA_964449665.1 uncultured Solibacteraceae bacterium | reverse complement strand
CTCACGAGACTGTCACCGTGCTCATGGTTGCCGCCGAGCGGCGCGAATTCTCCGGCTTCGTGCGCAAGCTCGAAGAACTGCGCACGATGGACTGGGGACTCGACTATGCGGCCGAAGGCGTACGCGGTGGCGTGCGATTCTTGATGGCCGCCAACGGGGCGGGCTCGAAACTGGCGGTCGCCGCCGCCGAACGCGCGATTGCGCACAAACGGCCGGATCTGCTCGTAAGCGCGGGATATTGCGGCGCGCTGTCGCCCCATCTGCGTGTCGGTGACATTGTCGCCTGCAGGCAAGCGGGAGGAGAGCCGGGCGAGATGCTCGGCGTCGATCAGGTGGTCACCATGGCCGCAGATAAGCTTCGCGCCTTTCAGCAAACCTCGGCCGCCGCCGTCGATATGGAGTCGCACGCGCTCGCGCGTTTCGCCTCGCGCCAGGGCATTCCATTCCGCATTATCCGCGCGGTGAGCGATGAAGCCGGCGAAGACATCGGCATCGATTTGAACCGCGCGCGCGACCGCGAGGGCCGCATCCGCGATCTGAGCGTCCTGCAACTCGCCCTTCTGCGGCCGTGGTCGGGGCTTCCCGCCTTGATCCGGCTCGCCCACAACGCCTCGTTCGCGTCACAAAAATTGGGAGACTTTCTTGCCAGCACCCGCTTCGACTGAGACGCTCCCACACACGATGAAGGCAGCCGTCTATCGCGGCGCAAGCACGATTGCCATCGACGACGTGGACGTCCCCGCTATCGGCCCGGGCGAAATTCTCATCCGCGTCGAATCCTGCGGCATCTGCCATACGGATCTGAAGAAGATCGAGTACAACCTGCTGCCGCCGCCGCGCATTTTTGGGCATGAGACGGCAGGTGTTGTCGCCGCCGTGGGCGAAGGAGTGACGGCAATCGCTCCGGATCAGCGGGTGGCCGTGTTCCATCACATACCGTGCGGCGATTGCTTTTACTGCGCTCGCAAGCTGTATGCCCAATGCCCGGTCTATAAAAGGGTCGGTGTCACAGCCGGCTTTGAGCCGGCCGGTGGCGGCTTCGGGCAATACGTCCGAGTTATGGATTGGATCGCGCGGCGAGGCGTCGTCGCCATTCCGGATCACGTCAGCTACGACCAGGCAAGCTTCATCGAACCGGTGAATACCTGCGTAAAGGCAGTGGCGATGGCCAATCCGCAGCCGGGAGATTTTGTTCTGGTGCAGGGACAAGGGCCAATCGGACTGCTGTTCACGATGCTGCTGCGGCAGCGGGGCGCGCGCATCGCCGTTACCGATACCATCCCCGAGCGGCTGGCATTGGGACGCAAGTTTGGCGCCGAGGAGGCGTGGAATCCCAGGGAAGTGGACGTCATCGAGTCCATGAAACACTACGCGGCCGGACGTGGCGCCGATTTTGTCGTCGCGGCAACCTCCGCGCCGGGACTTATCAACGAAGCGCTGGCGGCAAGCCGGCCCGGAGCACGCATCCTGTTGTTCGCCCAAACTTCGTCCAAAGAGCGCTTGGAACTGTCTGGAGCCGATATCTGCGTAGGCGAACGAACCCTATTTGGTTCCTACAGCGCCGATGTAGACCTGCAGGCAGAGTCGGCGCGCCTTGTTTTTAGTGGCGATTTGCCCGTCGCCGAGCTCATTTCCCACCGCCTTCCGCTGAGCCAAATCGAACATGGCTTCGAGCTCGCGTTGCATCCTGACGCGCAATCGTTGAAAATTATAGTTCAGCCACAGAGGATCTTTTAAGTGAAGACTCAGATGATGGCCGCTGTGCTGTACGGCAAGGAAGACTTGCGCGTACAGGAGGTGGCCGTTCCCCAGATCGCTGCGGGAGACGTGTTGGTGAAAGTACGGGCCGCGTTGACCTGCGGCACCGACGTTAAGGTATTTCGCCGAGGCTATCACGCACGAATGATCGTTCCGCCCGCGTTGTTCGGACATGAACTCGCAGGCGACGTCGTCGCCGTCGGCGAAGCCGTCACCAAGTTTCGCCCCGGCGACCGGATCGTGGCTGCCAACTCGGCGCCTTGCGGTGCCTGCCACTATTGCCGCAAGGGCAATCAGAACCTCTGCTCGGATCTCCTGTTCAACAACGGCGCCTACGCCGAGTTCATGCGCATTCCTTCGCGCATAGTCGAACGCAACACCTATCTGGTGCCCGACCATGTCACCTACCAGGACGCCGCGCTGATCGAACCGCTCGCGTGCGTGATGAAAGGCGTGGAGGAGAGCGGCCTCAAACCGGGCGACGATGTGGTGGTGATCGGACTTGGCCCGATTGGGCTTATGTTCGTACGCCTGGCCAAGGTACGCGGGGCTCGCGTGATCGCCGTGGGACGCCGCAAGACGCAGGTGGAGCGCGCGGCCAGAATGGGCGCCGATGAATTGATCATCAGCGCGGGCGACACGGATGTTGTGGAAGAGGTTCGCAAGCTCACCGGAGGCCACGGCGCCGACGTCGCGAT
>CAYUZM010001092.1:0-2458 GCA_964449665.1 uncultured Solibacteraceae bacterium | reverse complement strand
ACGGCCGCGCGCAACTCGGCGAACTTCTCGACGGCATACTTCACCTGCTTCGGCGTCTCCACATACCGCGCCGGACGCTGCTTGGCCGGGCCGGTTTTGAACGCGTTGAAGCCGTTCTTCATCGCCTCTTTCATCGCTTCAGGAGTCCGCGCGTGGGCGTAGACGCGCACGCGGCTGCGTGTCGGGCCGCCCAGCAACTCATACACGGGCACGCCGAGCGCCTTGCCCTTGATGTCCCAGAGCGCCTGGTCGATGCCGCTCAACACGCTCGTCAGGATTGGACCGCCCCGGTAGAACGCATGGCGGTAAATGGCCTGCCAGTGATGCGCCACCGCCCGCGGATCCTTCCCGATCAGATACGGCGCCACTTCCTGTACGGCCGTCGCGCAGGTCAGGGCGCGCCCTTCCGTGATCGGTTCGCCCAAGCCGACGATTCCGGCATCGGTGTGAACTTTCAGAAACAGCCAGCGCGGTTTCACCAGAATGGTTTCGAGCTTGGTGACCTTGATCTTTTCCTTGTAGCCAATCGGTGCGTTGCGGACCATGCCCGCTTCGCGCGCGCGCCGTTCTTCTTCCACGCGGCGCTCCTGCGCGGGCGTGAGCGGGGCCGCGGCCGTGGCTCCCAATGCGGCCGCAATCGTTCGAGTCCAGGTTCGCCGGCTTAACTTCTCCAGCTTTGCTTCGATGGGGTGAGACATGGGCCCTATTTTATTGCAACTGACTGCTACTCATGCCGCAGGGCCCGCAACGGGTCTGTCCGCAGGGCCCGCAGCGACGGGGCAAGCACCGCCAATCCGCCGGTAACGGTAAACAGCACCACCACCAGCAACGGAATCTCGAAGCCAATCGCCCGGAGATAAATTGGTTCTCCCGACATCGGCCCGCTCAATGCCTTGGCGCCCGCCAGCCCCGCCGCCATGCCCAATGCCAGCGGCCAAAACTGTTCCCGGAGAAGCACGCCCAACACCGCTTTGCCGGGTGAGCCCAGCGCCACGCGAATGCCGATCTCCTTGGTCCGCACCGAAGCCCCAAAGGACACGACACCGTAGATGCCCACGCAGGCCAGTAACAGGGCGGCCAAACCGGCCGCCGCGAACAACAGACTGGCCAGGCGCGAGGACTCCATTTTGCGGTCCATCTCGCTGGATAGCGTCACGGCCTTGGCGAGTACACGGCCGTCGGCATCGCGAGCCGCAGCTCGCAGTGGGGCCAGCAGCGCCGCGGCGTCCGAACGCGACTTCACCACCATCAGGTACTCGGCCCACTGCTCCGGGTGGAGCGGCTCATACTGTTCCGCGGTGTCGTTTGCCTCAATCCGGATGAGCGGCGCGTCGGCCGTTACGCCAACGATGGTGCGCGTGGCGCCGCTTTTCGGAAAGCCCTTACCGACGACGTCCGCCGTGCCGTACATGGCCTGCGCCAGCCGACGGCTGATGATGATTACTGTGTTGTGGGCATCGCCCGGCAGGAAGTTACGGCCCGCCAGAAGCCGCACGCCCATCACGCCCAGAAACCGCTCGTCGATCGCCAGAACGGTCGCCTCGACATCGGGGGCATCGTCGTACCGCGAACTCATCGATCCGCGGCCCAAGGGCTGCCACGATACAATTGCCGCACCTTCGGCCTCGGGCATGGTGGCAATGGCCGCTTGCATGTTCGCCCACCACGCGCGCGCCTCGGCGCCTTTGATGCCGTAACGCGACAGCCCCGGGTGGACCGCGGCCACACCCGAGTAGGCAAATCCATGATCGTCGTTGAGCGTTCTCCGCGCGCCATCCACCATCAGGCCGGCTACCACCAGCAACAGGCAACTGGCGGAGACCTGCGCGCCGAGCAGAATCTTACGAAGGCGCGTGCTTTCCAACCCCGTGGAGTTCTGCTGGCCGCCGTCCTTCATGGCCGAGGCGAGCTTGCAACGGCTAGCGCGCCACGCCGGCGCCAGTCCCGTCGCGATGGCCGTTACAAACGCGGCCGCCAACGCCGCTGCAAATAACGGCGGGTCCGGTTCAAAGCTCAGATTCGGCGGCAGTTGCACCCGCGCCGCAATCAGTTGACAGCCCCAAGACGCCAGCACGATGCCGCCCGCCGAGCCGGCGAGCGCCAGCAGCAGGCTCTCCATGAGCAGTTGCCGCATCAGCCGCCAGCGGCTCGCGCCCATCGCCAGGCGGACACTCATCTCCCGCGCCCGCACAGCGGAACGCGACAGCAATAGGTTCCCCACGTTCGAGCAGGCAATCAGCAGCACCAACAGCGTGAGCGAGCCCATCAGCATCCCAACGGTCCGGATCTTTTGCCGCTCCTCGGGCAGACGGAACAACTCGCTGCCCGGCAGTGGCTCCAGCCACTCACCTTTCGCGAACTCCACCGGGCGAATGCGAGCCACTTCGGCCATCACCGCCCGCATATTCTCCCTCACGGCCGCCAATCCCGTGCCCGGCAGCACGCGCCCGTAGAGCTC
>CAYUZM010001091.1:0-2471 GCA_964449665.1 uncultured Solibacteraceae bacterium | reverse complement strand
ATACATTGCAGATCGCATCCGGCATGGACTGGCGTGTGTTCGGATTACGGCGCTGCTGGCGCTGGTGACGTGCCTGTTGTTCGGACTGGCACCTGCCATCCGCGCGACTGCAAGTGTACCGGCGCAAGCCATGCGCGGCGGGCGCGGAGCTATTGGCACCGCCGAGCGGAATGGACTGCGGCGGGTGTTGGTGGTGTCGCAGATCGCTCTGTCGCTGGTGCTGCTTGTGGGCGCGCTTCTGTTCGGCCGCAGCCTGCGCAACCTGAACACGGCCGAAACGGGCATTGATCCGGAAGGCATTCTCGTGGCGGGCATCGACACCAAACTGCCGCAAGTGCCTCCGGAGCGCCGCAGGTTCTTGTTCGAACAACTCGAAGACCGCATGAAGACGCAACCGGGCGTGTTGTCGGCGGCCACTGTTTGGTTGAGTCCTTTTGGCGGGTCGGGCTGGAATGAAAGCGTGACGGCCGACGGAAAGGACGCCGAGAAGGGCAAAAAGGATGTCTGGATGAACAGAGTAGGTCCCGGCTATTTTCAGACCATGGGTACGCCCATGCTCTCTGGACGCGACTTCACGCGCCGGGATGACCTGTCGGCGCCCAAGATTGCGATCGTGAACGAGGAGTTTGCCCGATCCATGATGAGTGGCGCCAACCCGGTGGGTCGCACCTTCCGCGTCGAGGAAGACGCAGGCAAGCCGGATCGTATTTACGAGATCGTCGGACTCGTGAAGAACACGAAATACAACGGCTTGCGCGAAGACTTCCGCGCCATCGCCTTCTTCCCAGTTGGCCAGGACCCCGAACCGCCGGGCAGCATGAGTTTCATGGTGCGCACGCGCGGCCCGATCGACGGCGTCCTCGCGGGCATACGCCGCCAAATTGCCGAAGTAAGTCCGCAATTGCTGGTCGATTTCCGCCTGCTTTCCGTGCAGGCGCAGAACTCCCTGTTGCGCGAGCGGCTGATGGCGAGCCTGTCGGGCGGCTTCGGCGTGCTGGCGGGGCTGCTTTCGATGTTGGGGCTGTACGGGGTGATGTCGTACATGGTGGCGCGGCGGCAGAGCGAGATTGGGGTGCGGATGGCGCTGGGCGCGGGGTGGCGGGAGATACTCGGCCTGGTGGCGCGCGAGGCGGGCGTGCTGGTGGCGGTGGGGCTGGTCATCGGCCTGGCCGGCTCGTTCGCCGTTTCGCGCTACGCGGAGTCGCTGTTGTTCGGCTTGAAGCCAAACGACGCACTGACCATGGTGCTCGCCTGCACGGGCCTCGCGCTGACTGCGCTGGTCGCAACGATGATTCCCGCGCGCCGGGCGTTGAAGCTCGACCCGGTGACGGCGTTGCGGCAGGAGTAGCACGCCCCGATTGTCGCGGGCAAGCGCGAGCGGGCCACCACGGCCAGGCTCCCATGCGACAGAGGGCAAAGGGACGAAGCGGTAAGGGGAGGATGTGAATGGCCCTTCCACCCGGCCTTGCGTTGATGGAGCGGAGTTGGATAATAGAGATGAGGTTCGCCATGTCTCTTGAGCAGGCCATTTTGGAAGTCGTGCGGGATCTACCGGCCGACAAGCAGCAAGAGATCCTGAACCACGCCATGGAACTGCGTGATCGCGCGACAGCAAGGAAGCCGCTGAAGAACTTCCGCGGACGGTGGGCTGATCTCGGCATTTCGCTCTCAGCGGAAGAGATCGACGAGAACCGGCGGGAGATGTGGAAGAACTTCCCCAGGGAAGATATCTGATGCCTGCAGTTGCGGCGGATACGCACACGATCGTGTGGTATCTCGCAAGCGACCAGCGGTTGACTGCAAAGGCTGGCGAGTCTCTAGATTCCGCGGCGATGGATGGTGAGTTCATCTACGTTCCCTCGAGTTGCCTGGTTGAACTGACCTATCTGATCGAAAAGCGCCGGTTGCCGGCTTCATCGAGAGAAGACTTGCTGCGCGTCCTGGATGATTCCAAATCTCCTTTCCGGCTGGCACCGCTGGACCGGCGTGTTGCGGACATGGTTGAGTTCGTGCCAAGAACACTTGTGCCGGACTTACCAGATAGGATCATCGCAGCAACGGCGATGGCACTGCGGGTACCTCTCGTGACCCGCGACGAGAAGATCCGGGCGTCGCAGGTGGAGACGATTTGGTAACGGCGAGACTTGGAATTGTCATTGTTTGCCTGTTGTGCGGATGTGACGACCCGCCCACGGATAAAGCTACCCCAGCGGAGATGGAAGAACTGCGGGAAGGGGATGAGGTCCCGTGCGCCTACTCGGGCCACGTCTTGAGATCAGATCAGGGAACGCTCCTGCGCTACCCGTCATCCGCGATGAAATCGCGAGCGATCCGAAAGGTGGACGTCGGGGAGTTCTTGAAGCAGGCGGACATTAAGGGAGCAACGGTGGTAGACGTCGTCGTGGGCGAGCACGGTGAGGTGATCTGCGTGAAGGGCTGAGCGCTAGCCGCGCCCGGTCGTTCCGATCACT
>CAYUZM010001090.1:0-2474 GCA_964449665.1 uncultured Solibacteraceae bacterium | reverse complement strand
GCAGCTTTCTTGTTTTAGACGAAATCGGCCGCGGCACCGCCACCTATGACGGACTCGCCCTCGCCTGGTCCGTCGTCGAATACATCCACTCCCACATCCGCGCCAAGACCTTGTTCGCCACCCACTACCACGAACTCACCGAACTCGCCGGCCCGCTCCACGGCGTCACCAATCTCCACGTCACCGTAAAAGAGGCGGGCGATCAGATCATCTTCCTCCGCCGCGTCGAACCCGGCGCAGCCGAAAAGAGCTTCGGAATCGAGGTCGCGCGCCTCGCCGGACTCCCCCACTCCGTCGTCGATCGCGCCAAGGAAGTCCTTGCCCTCCACGAACGCGTCGAACACAAAACCGCCGCCGATCTCGCCCCGCGCGACGAGCCCTCCGGCCCCATTCAAATTCAACTCTTCGAACCCGTCGGCGGCCAACTCGCCGAACGCATCCGCCAACTCCGGCTCGATGAGCTCCGCCCCATCGACGCGCTCAACCTGCTCGCGGAGTTACAAAAGGAGCTGAGAGGCCAATGATTGTCACAGGCATCATGAGCGGCACCTCGCTCGACGGCATCGACGTCGCCACTGTCGATCTTCCCAGCGGCCGCCTCCTCGACTTCCGCTCCAAGCCCTACACCGCCACCTTCCGCCGCCGCCTGCTCGCCGTCTCGAACACCGCGTGTCACACGCGCGACATCGCCCTCCTCCACTTCGAACTTGCCGACCTCTACGCCAAGGCAATCGCGACCAAGGTCGATCTCATCGGCTGCCACGGCCAGACCATCTATCACGAAGGCCGCCGCGCCACCCTCCAAATCGGCGACGGCAGCGTACTCGCCGCGCGCACCGGCGTTCCCGTCGTCTGCGACTTCCGCCCCGCCGATATCGCCGCGGGCGGAGAAGGCGCGCCGCTCGTCCCCTTCGTCGACTACCGCTACTTCCGCCATCCCAAACGCGCGCGCGTCGCGCTCAACATCGGCGGCATCGCCAATATCACGATCATTCCCGCCGCCGCCAGGCTCGACGAGGTGATCGCCATGGACACCGGCCCCGGCAACATGGTGATGGACGCCCCCGCCCTGCGCGCCACCAACGCCCGTCTCTCATACGACCGCGACGGCCGCCTCGCCGCGCGCGGCAAAGTCAATATGCCCCTGCTCAACAAGCTCATGCGCGATCGCTTCTATCGCCAGCCCCCGCCAAAGTCCGCCGGCCGCGAAGAGTATGGCGCCGAATTCATCGAGCGCCTGCTTGCCACCAGCCTTCCCATCGAAGACTTAATCGCCACCGCCAACGCCCTCACCGCCGCCACGATCGCCCTCGCCATTCATCGCTTCGCCCCCGCGCAAGTCCACGATGTGATCGCAAGCGGAGGCGGCACGCGCAACCCGCGCCTCATGGCCCAACTCGCCGCCTTCCTCCCCGGCACGGCCATCTCCACTTCCACCGATCACGGCCTCGACGCCCAAGCCAAGGAAGCCATCGCCTTCGCCCTTCTCGCCTACGAAACCTGGCGCAAACGCCCATCCAACGTTCCCGCCGCCACCGGCGCGCGTCACGCAGCCATCCTCGGGAAAATATGCCTTCCGCCGCGATAAGCTCCCCCGCCGCCACCACCGAACCCACCCCGCGCGGTACCGCCCCAAAGCCAAGCCCCCTCGCCGCCGCCCCCGAACCCATACCGCTCGACATCCTCTTCGAAGACGATCACCTCCTGGTCATCCATAAGCCGCCCGGCATGCCCGTCCACCCCTCCGTCCGCGACCGCTCCGGCACCCTCCTGAACGGCCTTCTCCACCACGCCCCGCACGCCGAAGCCATCCGCCTGCCCCACCGCCTCGACCGCGATACCTCCGGCCTCCTTGTCGTCACCAAAACCGCCCGCGCCGTCCACTCCATCGCCCTTCAATTCCTCCACCGCACCGTCGAAAAGCGTTACGCGGCGCTCGTTGCTGGCGTCGTCATCGAAGACGAACAACTCATCGACGCCCCCATCGGCCGCGACCGCCTCGCCCGCCCCCAATGGGGCATTCGCGCCGAAGGCCGCGCGGCCCAATCGCGCCTCCATGTCCGCGAGCGCTCCGTCGATCGCACCCTCCTCGCCCTCACCCCCATCACCGGACGCACCAATCAACTCCGCCTCCACTGCCTCCACATCGGCCACCCCATCTGCGGCGACACGCTCTACGCCGGCCCGCCCGCGCCCCGCCTCTGCCTCCACGCCGAACGCCTCGCATTCCACCACCCCATCACCAACGAACGCTTCGCCTTCGAACGCCTCGCCGAATTCAACTTTCCGCCCACCCCCATCCCAAATAATCCATCCGCGTAAATCGGCCTCCATCGGCGGCGAAACATTCTTGCGATACCCTCTTCGTATGCTCACTCCCGGCCACGTATCCCTTGTCACCGGCGCCGCCCTCGGCATCGGCGCTGGCATTGCCGAACTCTTCGCTCAACACGGCGCGCGCGATGGACACGCGC
>CAYUZM010001089.1:0-2474 GCA_964449665.1 uncultured Solibacteraceae bacterium | reverse complement strand
GCTCCCTTGCGGATTGGTCCGGTAATGTCCTTCCGCAAACGCTACGGCTTAACTTCCGAACCGCTGCTATCCCCGATTCCGAACCACCCGCCCTCCTCTCCGCCTCGCCCGAATCCGGTGCGACGATTCCCGCCGAATATGCCCTCGTCCGTCTCCAATTTTCCGAGCCCGTCTTAATCGGCTCCAACGCGGTGCAGATCTTCTACGGCGCGGAGCAGATCAGCTCGGCGTCGTATAACGTCTCGACCGATCCACGAGTGGTGCTGCTCCAACTCCAGGCGCCCGCGCAATCGCGCGTTACCATTCTCGGCACCGATCAAATTCGCGACTATGGCGGCAACCCGGTTGCCCCATTCACATTGGAATACCAGGTCGGCGCCAAGGTGCCGTTCGGTCCCGTGCAGGCGGAACTCGTGGAGCCGCGCGCCGCAATCGAGTATCCGCCTACTACCCCCATCATGATCCGCTTCGACCGCTCGATGGATGCTGAATCGGTGCGCCAGTCCATTCGCGTTACCACCAACAGTCAGAACGTGGACGGCGCGATCGAGGTTCTCGAAGACGGCAAGGCGTACCGTTTTCGCGCCAACAGCCCGTATGCGGCCAAGGCCGTCATACGCGTCTATATCTTGAGCACCGCGAAAGACCCGGAGGGCTGGACCTACCAGCCGCAACACTCGACTGCCTTCGCCACATTCACGATTGCCAGCGGCCCCGCTCCCCTCATGCTGACCCGCCCCGGCTTTTCACAAACCGTGCCCGCCGACGCCGTGCTTGAACTTGAATTTGACAGCGAACTCGATCCGGTGACGGTGAACGACGCCTCCATCTGGCTCAGCCAATCTGGACGCCTCGTGACGGGCACCGCCTCTCTTCGCGATGACCGCATCGTGCGCTTCACTCCCGGCACCCCGCTTGAACCCGGAGCCGCCTACACAATGACGGCGGGAGCCGCGCTGCGCTCGCGTGACGGCCAGATATTCGCCGGCATGGATCTCCGCTTCACCGCCTCGAATGCCGAGCCTGAGGCCGAGATCGAATCGATCCAACCCGAACAGTGGCTTGGCCGCAACGCCATCCGCATCCGCTTCACTGCTGAAGTGAGCCCGCTTGCTCCACGTGGCATTCATCTGGAGGAACAGGGTCGCGCCATCGAAGCGGAGTCGTACTTGGCGGCGGACGGGCGCAGCGTGCTCCTCGTTCCCTCGCTCGCGCACGCCCGCGCCGATGGCCTCGTCGTCTCCATCGAAAACGCACCGGCGCGAAATGGCCGGATGCTGCGGCCGCGCCGCGAAATCGGATTCCGGGGAGGTCCCCGCCCATGAAACCGGCGATTTGCCTATTTCTCCTGACCGCCGCCCTGCACGCGCAACCGGTACTCTCCACGATCGAACACTTCTACCCCAACGCCGCCGGGGCACCGCTCAATACGAAAATTCTCTTCCATCTCACCTGTTGCGATGGCTCAACTGCCCGCGTGTCATTACTGAACCCCTTCGGCGTTGCCGTCAATAGCCGCACGGAGCGCGCTTATAGCGGGCGGGGCGAATGGGTTCTCGTTACGCCCGCACAACCGCTCGTGGCTCTCAACCAATACTCCGTTCGCATCGATTTTTCCGGCCGTCTGCCCATTGTGCGAACGTTTTCCACCGGCACCGCCAGCGACAACACGCGCCCGGTAATCGTTTCCGCCACGCCCGCGCCTGGCGAGGACGCCGCGTTCCGCCTTCCCGGCGCGAGCCTGCGGTTCTCCAAGCCAATGAACCCGCTTTCGTTTCCCAATGCCTCGCCTCTGCTGACCAATCTGGAGTTTCCCAACTTAGGCGCGCAAGCGAGCTGGGTGCTTACAGACCCTGCCACGCTGACCGCCAACACCTACGAGCCTCTCCCCCTCGGGAAGGTCTTCCGGTTGACCTATCCCGGCAACCTCCCTCAGGACCTCTCCGGCAACACGCTTGAAGGGTCATTGCCGGACTACATCTTCACAACCTTCCCCAAGGCTCCCAAAGACGGTCCCAAGCTGAGCGCCTCTATACCCCTCGCAGACGAATCCGAGGTCCCCACTAACACCGCGCTCTACCTCAAGTTTGACCGGCCCGCACCCCTTCCCGACGTCTCCGTCTTCACGCTCTCCAGTGAAGGCGATCCCGGCGTGCCGCTTCGAATCGAATTCTTTCAAGCCAGCGGTGCGTTTATCCTGCGGCCCCAAAGCCTGCTGCGCCCCAACGAAGAGTACACTCTTCGCGCTACTAGCTTCTACGACTCTTATGGCGGTCAGCTTTCCGCCGGTGAACTCCTCAAATGCCCAACCAGCCGGTTTCCCGACACGCGCGACCGCCGACAAATCTCCTCCCCCCAATCGCCGTCTCCCAACGTCTTGGGCCTGCAATGGCGATTTAGCCGCCCCCTTCTCCCGTACTAGCTTCCGCGCTTGGTGCCCTTCGTTGAAGGATGCCGACCCCGCGGCCCGCACA
>CAYUZM010001088.1:0-2475 GCA_964449665.1 uncultured Solibacteraceae bacterium | reverse complement strand
GCAACGAGGAAACCCCTAACAAGCGCCGGCACCGGCAGCCGGTAATTTTCAATGTTAACAAACAATACGTAGCCGATCACCACCCGCCGCAGCGGACCGCCCCCCGCCACGCCCGCCACCGGTTTCTCCGTCCCCAATGCCGTCACCAGCCCTTTTAGAAACCAAAAGCTCGCCGCCGACGCCAAGGCCCCCGCGCAAAACGCCAGCGCGTAAAGCTTGCCGCCATACAACCACCAGCCCGCCGCGCCCGCCAGCGCCAACCCCATCTTCCAGCGCACCACGTTCGCCAGGAACTTCGTCACATCCATCTAGCGGTTCTTCCCGATCTTCTCGATTCGCGTCGCTTCCCGCATCACCTGAACCAGCCCCAAAACAAATCCCAGCATCAACCCCACAATCGACCAATACTCCGTACCCATTGATTTGTCGGCGTGCCCGCCAATCCAATGCCCGCCAAACATCGCTGCCGGAATCACGAACGCCAGCCCCATGTACGCGCCCGCCTTCGCCAGCGTCGGGTTCGAACGCTTGTCCTTCACGGCCCCACTTTCTTCAACGTGTGCGGCACATGGCAGTTCGCGCATGACACCTTGGCGATCACCTTCGCCGGAGCCGCCTTGCACGCAGCCGGACGCCCATCGTGACAACGCTCACACTGCGCCTGCGCCGCCGCCGGCGTCCGCAGCGAATGATTCCCATGGCAGCGAATACAAGTCGCCGTCCCCCGCGCGTTCGCCTGCAGCACCGCAAAATGCTTGCTCTCTTTGAATGCCGCGAACTGCTTCGTATGGCACGCCCCGCACATCGCCGGAACCTCCGCCGGCCCGGCCACTTTATCCGGCGGCGTCATCCCTTGCGAATTGCGATGCTGCTCGCTCGCCCCATGGCAAGCATCGCAGCTCACGCTCTTCGCTTTATGCGGATGCTTGTCGAACTCCTCCGACGGCCCCGTATGGCACGGCGCGCATAGCTCCTGCACCGCCGTTGTCTGTGCAATTCCCCCCGCTGCCAAAGTCAGTGCGAGGAGGATGAGTTTCACGGATTTACCTTCACCTTTAGCTTACGCAACTCGGCGACGCTCGTGGCCCCCGCCAGCGCCATCGCCAGCTTGAACTCCGCGCCCAACATCCACAACACCCGCTCCACGCCCGGCTGCCCAAACGCGCCCAACCCCCACAACGGCGCGCGCCCCAGCATCACCGCATCCGCGCCCATCGCCATCGCCTTCACAATATCGATGCCGCGCCGGATCCCGCCATCCATCAATACCGGCACGCGCCCGCCCACCGCCTGCACCACCTCGGGCAGCATCGCAAGCGACGCCGGAGCGCCATCCAACTGCCGCGCCCCGTGATTCGAAACCACCACCGCATGCGCCCCGCTCTTCACCGCCAGGTCCGCATCCTCGGGCGCGAGAATGCCCTTCACGATGATCGAAATCTTCGTCGCCTCGCGCAGCCAGCCAATGTACTCCCAAGTCATGTTCGGAGTGTGCGGACCCCACATCGCGGGCTTCGCCGGACTCCTCGGCGCGCGTACCTCTCCCGCCTTCGGCACGCCCCCCTGCATGTAGCCGTAGTCGAACTTGTTCCGGTTGTTCCGGTCGCGATTCGATTGATACGCATTATCGACCGTCACGACAATTCCCTTGCCGCCCGTAGTCTCAATCCGCTTCGCATACGCCGTCGCGCTCGCCTTCGTCGGACTCCCCGTCGTGTTCGACCACCACTGCAGCGGCTCGCCCTCTTCCAGCATCTTCGAAACACCCGTCGCCGAACACATCGGTGTCTTCGACGCCAGCGCCGCCTTCGCCACAATCTCGTCCGCGTTCGGCAACACCAGGTTCTTCCCGCCCGTCGGAGCAATCACGATCGGCACCGGCATCGGAACCCCAAGCACCGTGGTCGAAGTGTCGATGTTCGTGACGTCGCGCATCACGCGAGGAATGACAAAGACTTTTTCGAACGCCGCCCGGTTCGCCCGCAAGGTCTGCTCATCCTCCACGCCCCCGGCAATGAAGTCGTACGCCAGCTTGTTCAACTTCTTCTGGCAATACGCCTCAAACTCATGCACGTTGACCAGATCGTCAATCGTCGTCTCCTGCCCCCGCAACAACGGAGCCAGCGGAGATCCCGCAAGCGTCAACAACGAACCCAATGCCGTCCGGCGTGAAAGATCGCAACGTTTCATCGCGTGTGATTCTATCAGTGCGGCAGTCCTCCCAGCCCGCAGGCTCCACCCTCGTGCAATCGATCGCGCCACGCGCCCAGCCTCACAGCAACCCATCACAACGGGCCGATTTCCATTCTGTCTTTGCAGTACAAAGTACTGTGTGATTCAATATTAATCATGCTGGAAGGCGCCCGCAACGATTTGCTTCATGCCGCCCGTTCGCTCGCAAAGGCCCGCGCGTTCACACTCGTCTGTCTTGTCTCGCTCGGAATCGGCATGGTGCCGGTCATCGCCGTTCCCTAC
>CAYUZM010001087.1:0-2475 GCA_964449665.1 uncultured Solibacteraceae bacterium | reverse complement strand
GCGGCCATCCGGCATCCGGGCATCGTGGATATGTTGGATTCCGGCTTCATAGACGACCGTGAGCCCTACCTCGTCATGAGGCATGTTGCCGGACCCTCGCTTCGCGCCGTTCTGCGAAACGGAGCCGTGGACCGGACAACGGCGTCTCTCTGGATTGAGCAACTGGGAATCGCGCTTGCCTCGGCGCACGCAAATGGTGTGATTCACCGGGACCTAAAGCCCGAGAACATCATCGTCGAGACGATTCCGGGCGAAGGGAAACGCCTCGTGATTGTCGATTTCGGCGCGGCGACGATTCAGACTGCTGACATGCCGTCCGGTACGACAATCATGCTCGTATCGCGCGATTATGCGGCGCCGGAGAGGATTCAAGGCAAGTCGTCCCCGGCGACCGACGTATACGCACTCGCCGCAATTGCTGTCGAGATGCTGACAGGCGTTCGGTATGCGAGTCTTGCGGATTCGTCAGTGGCGGGATTGCGGCATGCGCTCGTAGGGTTCCCAGACTCCGTCATTGAGTTGCTCGCTTCCGGAGCAACATTCGATCCGGCAAATCGTCCGAATGACATTGCGACGTTCGCGCTCCAGTTATCGAGTGCACTTCGAGATTGAGCTACCAGTGGCGACTATACTTCGGCTTGTCTAGGGCAGCTACGGCAAGCAGTCCAATCACACTGACCAGACCCACCCCAATTTGGACCTGTTTACTCTCCGACCTTCCGCCAAATACCCAACTCGCAACGTGTTCACAGTTTGAGGCCAGCAACGTCCACTTCGTCCCGAGCGCTGCCTCAACGCGCCGAAGAATCTGGCGCTGATGTTCCGATCCGCGGATAGGTGCTGCGACAACAATCAACTCGTAGCCGTGATGAAAGTCTTCAGACGGAGCAAGTACGTAACCACCCGGCTTCACGCTATGGTAGACCCAGCCTCGTCCTTGCCAGACACCTGCAAAGTTAGCGTGGTGGTCAACGCCGTACTGTGGGCTGAACGTTTTGATGTGGGTACCAGCGGGAATCTGGGCCAATTGGTCAACGGAATAGTAGTACCGCATCTTGCCATTATGCTCCCACTTAGCACCGAATGCTTTTGCTCAAGCGCTATCAGCCCCATCCGCATCGTTTCACTGGCCTGTGAACCGATGCCGCGCGGTTTACAAGAGTGACAGTTCGCTCAGTCTCTCTTCGCTCATGGGAACAAATTCAAACTGGACGACGGTTTGAACTTCTGCTAATTTGCTCAGTATGGCTGTGCGAAGTGAGAGAAAGTTAAACCGGCTGGAGCGGCTGCTACCTGAAGGCCTACTCGTCGATTCTGCTTGGCTCTCTGGACAAGATTACTCCAGTTCGCTGCGCAGCCAATACGTTGCACAGGGCTGGCTTTCGCAACCGACCCGACAGGTGTACCGCCGGGGACGAGGCGAGATTACATGGCAGCAGGCCGTCATCGCCATCCAGACGCTGCTCGGACGCCAACTCGTGGTGGGTGGGCGCACCGCACTGGAACTCCAAGGGTATGCTCACTTCCTTGCGCATGGAACCACGGAAGCATTCCTTTACGGCCCCAAGCGGCCCCCCGCTTGGCTTCACCGCCTGCCACTCGATGTGAAATTTCAGTACCGCCATAGCGAGCCGCTGCTGCCTCTCGCCGAATTCCCGCACTCGCTGGAACCTGGTGCGGCCGTGCCCGAAGATCTGGACACCTTGCCCTATGGCCAGTGGAACTGGCCGCTGACGGTCTCGCGTCCAGAGCGCGCGATCCTTGAAGTGCTCAACGAACTCCCCAATCACGAGAGCTTCGACCAAGTAGATGCTTTAATGGAGGGACTCGCCAATCTCCGCCCCAAACTGCTTTCGGCGCTGCTTGCCCGATGTCGCAGTGTGAAAGTGAAGCGGCTGTTCTTTTTCTTTGCGGACCGGCACCGGCACGCGTGGCTCGCGCGGATCGATCGCGCAGCAGTTGATCTCGGTAAGGGAAAACGGCTGCTGGTGCGAGGCGGCATCCTGGATTCCCGTTATCAGATAACCGTCCCGAAAGAACTCCATGGCATTTCGTGAAGCCTATCGCAGGCAGGTTGCGCTGCTGCTGCGCATCCTTCCACTCGTGGCCGAGGAAGAATGCTTTGCGCTCAAGGGCGGAACAGCAATCAACCTATTCGTCCGGGACATGCCCCGGCTGTCAGTGGACATCGACGTCACCTACCTGCCGGTCGCGCCCAGGGCAGAATCACTTGCCGCAATCGATGCAGCCATGGGGCGGATCACCAACCGCGTCAAAGCAGCGGTGCAGGGCACGCAGGTTGTCGCCTCGACAGTTCAGCCTGAGAACGCAGTCACCAAGCTGCTGGTGCGATACGGAAATGCGCAGGTCAAGATCGAGGTCACACCGGTCCTGCGCGGGTGTGTGTTTGATCCCGCACGGCGGACTGTTTTACCCGCAGTTGAGGAGACGTTCGGCTTTGCCGAGATTCAGGTC
>CAYUZM010001086.1:0-2479 GCA_964449665.1 uncultured Solibacteraceae bacterium | reverse complement strand
CTGGTCGTCTGCCTCGCACTGTAACTTATGAGGCGCCGGCAGTTCCTCCAATCCATCGGCGCCGCATCCACCAGCGCCTTTGCCTGACAGCAAAAACAGAAACCCAACGTTTTGTTCCTGTCGGTGGACGACATGAACGATTGGGTCGGCTGCCTCAACGGCTATCCGGGAGTAAAGACTCCGAATATCGACCGGCTCGCCAAACGTGGCGCGCTCTTTGCCGATGCGCACTGCTCCTCGCCCATCTGCAACCCCTCGCGGACGGCGCTGCTCACAGGCCAGGCGTCGTGGCGGACGGGCATCTACAACAACGATCAGCCCTGGCCGCCGCACATGCCCAACGCGAAGACACTGCCGCTGCACTTCCGCGAGAACGGTTACTACGTCGCGGGCGCAGGCAAGGTATTTCACCATGTCGTGGGCCACAATCCACCGTCGCAGTGGGATGAGTTTCAACTGCAGCAGTTTGACGACCCGTGGTACCGCCGCGCGGAGTGGTATCCGTGGAACGTGAAGGTGCCCGCGCCGCCCGGACACCCTTTCAACGATCTTCCCGGGTTCCAGGGCGAGTTCGATTGGGGCGTGTTGCCGGAGCGGAAGGAAGAGGCCTACGGCGATATGGCGGCCGTCGCATTTGGGCAGAAGTTTCTCAAGCGCGAACACACGAAGCCGTTCTTTCTCGCGGTCGGGCTCTGGCATCCGCACATTCCAATGTTTGCGCCGCATGAGTTTTTCGATCTGTACCCGCCCGAACAGGTCCGGCTGCCGGAGGTGCCGGGGAACGATTTGGAAGATGTGCCCGAAGTGGCGAAAAAATTCGCCGCGGCGCGCATCGAGGAGCATGAACGGATTTTGAAAGAGGGCAAGTGGCGCGATGCCGTGCGGGCATACCTCGCTTGCATTTCGTTTGCCGACCGGATGATTGGATATTTGCTGGATGCGCTCGAGGCGAGCCCGTACGCAAAGAACACAGTGATTGTGTTCTGGAGCGACAATGGCTGGCATTTGGGCGAGAAGCGCCACTGGCACAAGACGACACTGTGGCAGCGCTCCACCCACATTCCACTCATCTTCGCGGGCCCCGGCGTGGAGAACGCGGGCGTGTCCCGAACCTCGCCCGTGGCGCTGCTCGACATCTATCCAACGCTCATCGACCTGTGTGGCCTGCCGAAGCGTGCGGACCTCGATGGGACCTCAATCGCGCCCATGCTGCGCGATGCAAAGGCAACGCGCAATCCCGTTGTCAGCACGCTGATGCGAAACAACCACGCGGTAATTTCCCAGCGCTGGCGGTACATCCGCTACCAGGATGGGTCCGAAGAGCTATACGACCGCGCCGCCGATCCGAACGAATGGCGCAATCTCGCGGGCGATTCCAGCCTATCCAGCGTGACGCGAGACCACGCGCAATGGCTACCGCGGGAGAACGCAGCTTTCGCGCCGGAGCGTACCGATTACGACTTCAACTTCGAGCGGTACGAGTTTACGCGCAAGGCACGTTAGTCCCGCTTGGGTCCGAGCGCGTGGTAACGGCGCTTACTTCTTCGCGGCGGCCGCGGGCTTGGCGCCGTTGGTCTCGACAGCAGGGGCATCCGCCGCGGGCGCGATGAGTCCGAGCTTCAAGCGCACCTCGGTATCGAGCTTGGCCAGGATATCGGCGTTGTCCTTCAGGAACTGGCGGGAATTCTCGCGGCCCTGCCCGATCCGTTCGCCGCCGTAGCTGTACCACGACCCGGACTTCTCCACAATATTCTGCGCCGTGGCGAGATCGAGCAGGTCGCCCTCACGCGAAATGCCCTGACCGTAGAGGATGTCGAATTCGGCCTCGCGGAAGGGCGGCGCGCACTTGTTCTTGACCACCTTGATCTTGGTACGGTTGCCGATTACGGCTTCCCCGTCCTTGATGGCGGCGATGCGGCGGATGTCGAGACGCACGCTCGAATAGAACTTCAGCGCACGGCCACCGGTGGTGGTTTCCGGACTGCCGAACATGACGCCGATCTTTTCGCGGATCTGGTTGATGAAGATCAGGCAGCCCTTCGACTTCGAAACGATGCCGGTGAGTTTGCGCATGGCCTGCGACATGAGTCGCGCCTGCACGCCCATGAAGCTGTCGCCCATTTCGCCGTCCAACTCTGCCTTGGGCACGAGCGCGGCCACGGAGTCGACCACGAGGATATCCACCGAGTTCGAGCTGACGAGCGCGCTTGTGATCTCGAGAGCCTGCTCGGCGTAATCGGGTTGTGAAACGAGCAGGTTGTCGGTATCCACGCCGAGTTTGGCGGCATATATGGGGTCGAGCGCGTGCTCCACGTCAATGAACGCGGCCACGCCGCCGCGCTTCTGGGCTTCGGCTACCGCCTGCAGAGCGACCGTGGTCTTGCCCGAAGATTCCGGCCCGTAAATTTCGCTAATGCGCCCGCGCGGAAAGCCGCCGATGCCGAGGGCGTAGTCGACGGAAATCGAGCCCGTCGAGATG
>CAYUZM010001085.1:0-2482 GCA_964449665.1 uncultured Solibacteraceae bacterium | reverse complement strand
CTTGCACATCTCGGCGAGGCCCGCGCCTTTGCCGCCGAGAATGTCCTTCATCGTTCCGTCGCCGTCGGCGGTACCCGCGCCAAAGGCATAGACGTATTTCTTCATGGTTGCTCCTTCGTGGTCGTAGCTCAATTACTGCTGGTGATGATTTCGGAAAAATCGGCGATGCGGGAAAACTCGCTTCGCAGGTGGTGCAACAACGCGAGCCGGTTCTGCCGCACGGGCGCTTCCGGCGCGTTTACTAAAACTGTGTCGAAAAATTTGTCCACGGCGGGGCGCAGCGTGGCGATGCGCTCGAGTTGTTCGCGATAGCCCAGGCCGCTCAGGTTGAGCGAGGTCATCGCGGCGTGGAGGTCGCGCTCGGAGTCGTCGGCGAAGAGGGCCGCGTCGATGGCGCCGCCGGTGAAGGCGGCCTGTTCGAGGATGTTGCGAATGCGCTTGAAGCTGGCCGCCAGCGGCTCAAAGTTCTCCGTGGGGCGGACGGCTTTCACGGCCTCCAGGCGCGCCGCGAGATCTTTCAGATCGCTCCAGCCGCAGGCCATCGCCGCGTTCACTTCGTCGTAGGCTTGGCCGCGCACTTCGCGGAAGTAGTAGCGCACGCGGTCTTCGAAGAATGTTTTGAGCGAGTCGTCGCCGATAAGGTCGAGAAGCTTCGAATTGAGAGAGCCCTCAATGAGAATCTTGACCACGCCTTGCGCGGCGCGCCGGAGGGCGAACGGATCTTTCGAGCCGGTCGGCGCCATGCCGATGCGGAAGCACTCCTGCAGCGTGTCGAGTTTGTCCGCCAATGCCAGCCGCTGCCCCGAGGGCGTCGATGGCACGCTGTCTTCCATGGATAGTGGCTTATAGTGTTCGTAAATGGCCTGCGCGACGGCTTCCGGTTCGCCCTGTGCGCGGGCGTAGATGCCGCCGATGAGCCCTTGCAGGTCGGTAAACTCTTTCACCATGTCTGTGGTGAGGTCGCATTTGCAGAGTTCGCAGGCGCGACGGGCGTCGGTGTCATCGGCGAGCATGGCGGCCATGCGCTGCACCTTGTCGTAGTAAGAACCGATGTCCTTTTGAAAGGTAACGCTCTTTAGGTCTTCGACACGCGCGGTCAGGGGCTTCTTCTGGTCAACGTCATAGAAGAAGCGCGCATCGTTGAAGCGGGCACGGAGCACGCGCTCGTTGCCGTTACGAACGAAGCCGTCCGCGTCGCTGTCCGTGTTCATCACTGCAATAAAGTTGGGCGCGAGCGAGCCGCCGGCGCGCAGCACAGAGAAGTACTTCTGGTGGTGCTTCATCACGGTGACCAGCACTTCGGCGGGTAGCGAGAGATAGCTCTCGTCGAAGGAACCCAGAATCGGCGTGGGGTATTCGGTGATGTAGCAGAGCGTGTGGGCGAGCGCCGCGTCCGGCTTCACGGTGAGATCCGTGCCCGCGAGCAGGTCCGCGATACCGGCGTCGATCTTGCGACGGCGCGCTTCGGCGCGAACGACCACAAAATTCTCCAGCAGCTTCTGCTCGTAGCTCTTGATGGAAACCTTGATCGGCTTCTTCGATTTCGCAAGCCGGCGATGGCCGAGCGTCGTGTTGCCCGACTTCACGCCGGTGACTTCAAACTCGACAACCTTCGGCCCCAGTAGCGCCACAATCCAGCGAATCGGCCGGATGAAGCGCGGCGTGCCCTTGCCGAGCCAGTACATGTTCTTCGGCCACGGAATGCCGAGGATGAGTTGGGGCAGGGCTGCGGCAAGAATTTCTCCTGTCGACTTTCCCGTCAACTTCCGTTTGAAACAAAAATACTCGCCTTTGTCGGTCGAGACGGTTTCCAGTTGGTCCGGCGTCACGCCCATCTTGCGCGCGAAGCCCATCGCCGCGCCTTCGCCGGCCGATTTTGGCGGACCGCTTACGGTCTCCACCGAATCCTTCTGGCCTTTTGACAAGCCGGACAGTTGCACCACGAGCCGCCGCGGCGTGGCGTCGGCCCACACGACCGACCCCTTCAATTTGTGATCGGCAGGTAGTTTGGCGAACGCGCCCTTGGGGTGATCGAGCGCCGGCTCAATCATCCAATCGGGAATCTCTTCGGAACCGATTTCGAGCTGAAAGTCGAGAGGCATTACGCGGCCACCTCCGGCGAGGGCTGGGGTGAGGGCTGCTGCTGTGCCATCCACAATTGCGCGGTGCCCACCGCCAACTTCCGCACGCGGGCGATGACGCCGACGCGCTCGGTGACGCTAATCGCGCCGCGGGCGTCGAGCAGGTTGAAGAGGTTCGAGCACTTCAACACGTGGTCGTATGTGGAGAGCACGGGGAAGCGTCCGCGCGAGGCGGCATCGTCCTTCTCAATGGCGCGGAAGACATCAATTAGCCGCTGCGCTTCGCATTCATGCGTATCGCACAGCGTCGACAGTGTGGGGATGTCGGCCATCTCGAAGTTGTAGACCGAGTTCTGCCGCTCATCTTCAAAGCGCACGTCGGCGTATGTGAAGCCGGGCGC
>CAYUZM010001084.1:0-2482 GCA_964449665.1 uncultured Solibacteraceae bacterium | reverse complement strand
CTCCCCGGCGCCACCGGTGCCCGCACGGCTGGCGAAACGGTCATCTCCCTGGAAATTCCGCCCGGCAAACCCGTGTCCGTTTTGGGCTTCGAGTATCAGATCATCGACGACGTCGATGGCGCCGATACGAAACGGGGCGCCCGATGGGCGGCCGGGGCGTTGTACGAGTTTGTAGGCGCGAAGAAGTCGAAACCAGCCGCCAGTGGCGTGTGGCACAAAGGACGCATCGTGCTTCGCGGCATGCATGTCGAGCACTGGTTGGATGGGGAACTGGTGATGCAGACCGAGTTGGATGCGCCGGGCTTGGTGTGGTCGAAGCCCGGCAGCTTCCGCGCCGCCACTACGGGACCCTTGATGATGCACCGTCATGGGGAGACCCCAATCGCGCTGCAATTCCACAGCAGCAAGGTCTGGTACCGCAACCTGCGCGTGCGGCGGCTCGACTGAGCCTGCAGCGCGGCGGCCTGCACCGCGACGGCCTGCAGCGCGGCGGCCGAATGCCCGCCCTCCCTGCTTGCTAAACTGCACCTGATGACTCGCCATCTTGCGGCCATTGCCGCGCTATCCCTGTTTCAAATGCAGGCCGCCAGCGACTGGGCGGACGTACGTGCCCTAGCCTCCGGCTCGGCCATCGAAGTCCGCCGCGAGGACAAGCAGAATTTTCGCGGGACACTTACCTCCGTCTCCGAAAGCCAGTTGATCCTCGCCACCACGAGCGGCTCCCAAACGTTTGGCCGCTCCACCATCCGCCAGGTGAAGGTGAAATCGAAATCCGCGCGCACCCGCAACGCCCTCATCGGAGCCGCCATCGCCGGCGGCGCCGTGGCGGTGGGTATGTCGTTCATCTGCGCCTCATGCTGGGGCGAGCGCGACGATTGGGGCGCCAACGTTGCGTTGGGCACCGCCGCCGCCGCCGGAGGCGGAGCCCTCGTCGGCTGGCTTATCCCCAGCTACAAATCCGTCTATAAGGCCCCCAAGCCCCCCAAAACGCCGCGCGCCGCGGGCCCCACCAAGTGAAGCCGTCCGCGCCCGCCAACAAGCCCTACCGCTGGCTCGCCGAACACTACGACACCTTCTTCGACTTCCACCGCGAGTGGTTCCAATCCGCCCGTAACCGCATCCTCGCCCGCGTCTGGCCCGGTCTCGACTCCGCATGTGACCTCGCCTGCGGCACCGGCACCGTCGCCCTCACCCTCGCCGCCCGCGGCCTGCGCACCTACGCCGTCGATCTTTCGCCCCGCATGTGCCGCCTCGCCCGCGCCAAGGCCCGCGCCGCCGGCGCATCCGTGCGCGTCATCCAGGCCGACATGCGCGAGTTCCAGCTTCCCTCGCAAGTCGGACTCGTGCTCTGCAACGGAGACGCCATCAATCACCTCCCGCGCCGCGAAGACCTGCCCCTGGTCGCCCACGCCGTCGCCCGCGCCCTCCAACCCGGCGGCCACTTCTTCTTCGACGTCAACAACTGGAAGGCCTTCGAGCGCATCTGGCCCCAAACCACCCTCCTCGAAGCCCCCGGCGTCGCCCTCGTCATGCGCGGCAGCTTCGACCGCGCCCGCCGCCGCGGCATCACCGAATCCGACTGGTTCCTGCAAACCCCGCACACCCAGAATTGGACCCGCCACCACGAACGCCTCGAAGAGGTCTGCTGGTCGCCCGGCGAAATCCGCCAAACCTTCCGCGCCGCCGGCTTCCAATCCGTCCGCGCCTTCGACTCCTTCCCCTACGCCGAGCCAGGCCTCACCCAACCCGGCTGCCGCACGTTCTATCTGGCGCGCCTGGGCTGACCCATACCAGCCCAGCCAACACCTACTACCACCTCAACTAACGCCTGTCCCGGAACCGGGCACGAAGTCTGTGTGGCTGGAAACTCTACCATCCGGAAATCCTGCGTCAAGTTGACTGCACAGCCCAAGTTCCGGGTGGGACGCTATACAGGCCTGGTCCGTTTGCCCGATGCCGGGGAATCGGCAGGCACCCGCGACTCGTTTCCGCTCCGGCTGCAGTTCCGGCGAGATAGGAAGATGCCTTGACAGATCAACTGTTCCTGTGTACCCTACATCAGGTACAGTAGAGTGCAATTCAAACTCAATCCATCGGCTGGCCAACCGCTCTATGCGCAATTGGTCCGGCAGGTTCGACATGGCGTCGAAACAGGCATTCTGCAGGATGGCGATCTCCTGCCTGGCATTCGCACCCTGGCCGAAACGTTGGCCGTTGGGCACAACACCGTAGCCAAGGCCTACTCCGAACTCGAACATGAAGGGTTGCTGGAACTCCGTCAAGGCCTCGGCGCTTACATTACGGCGAGAAGAAGGCGGAAGTCTCGTGCCGAACTACTCCGGTCCGCGCCGGAAAGCATACAGGAGTTAGGTGCGGGCTTGAGGCACAAGGGGCGCCCAAACGAAGAGATTTTCCGTCCCTTTGAGGCCGAGGTCCTCTATTCTGATTCGCTCGTGGCGGGATTATGAGCCACGACCATGGC
>CAYUZM010001083.1:0-2482 GCA_964449665.1 uncultured Solibacteraceae bacterium | reverse complement strand
CGCCCCCTCGCCCGATTCAAACCCACCGCCTCCGGCTGCAAAGTCAAAACCGTCGAACAGCCCGAAGCCGAAAACGGCTTCACCGCCGTCCTCCTCCTCACCCCCGCCGCTAAACCCCGTGAATGCACGCTGTCCCTCGAGTGGAAACGCTAGGTGTCGCGAATAGGTACGTGCCCGGTTCCCCAGATCCCGTGTTCAACAAGTCGCGCCGCCTCTCCCAGAGGCAACACCTCCGGCGCCGGCGCCTATGGCCTCTACGGCCCAGGCTTGTGGAACGAAGACATCAGCGTCACCCTCACTTTCTCCGTCACCGAACGCTTCAAAGTCGACTTCTCCGCCGACGCCTTCAACGTCACCAAATCGGTGCTCTTAACGGCTCCGCATCACTCGACATCACCAACGCCAACTTCGGCCGCATCACCGGCCAGCAAAACACCCCGCACTCGGTTCAGTTCGCGTTGAAGATGAAGTTCTGACGGTGGACAATTCGTCCCAGACCATTTGGTCAAACTAATCTGGCTCGAAATCCGATAGATTTGCGCTAACGTCATTGGAGGCACTATTGTCAAACCGGCGTGCATCCCAGCTAGGCGTCTTGGAACCTCTTATGCCATCGGGTCAATCTCACGACTGCGACATCTTCATCAGCCACTCCGCCAGCGACCACGAGAAGCTCGGCAAGCTCCTGCGCGACATCTTGGAGTCGATGGTCTTGGATGGGCAGGAAGGCAAGATCTACTACACGAGCGAACCCGGCTCCATTCCCTTTGATGGCGAATTTGACGACATGCTCACGGCTCTTGACAGGGCGAAAGCCATCGTTGCCCTGGCTACCGAGGACTCCACTCGCAAAACCTCCGTCATCGCCGAAATGGCGCTCGCCTTCTACCAAAAGAAGCTATTCCCTGTCGTGCCTCACTACACTGGAGCTGGCGTTCTTCCCTGGCCGTTTGACCACAAACAAGCCTGCTTCCTCCACCGCCCCGCCAACATTCGCCAGTTGGTGGTCGAACTGAGAAGGCGTCTGAACCTGCCGCCGCAACTGCCCGAAGAAATCGACACCAAGTGCGCGGAGCTATCGGCCCAATCCGCCGCCGCCTACCCGCCAAAAGCGCCGCCGCCGCCGCCCACTCCGCTATGGAAGCGGGCCGCCATCTCCGCCGCGCTCGCCTTGCCCATCTTCATTGGCCTCGCTTACTGGTTCTATGAACACGGCTTCGAACAGGGGCGCACCCAGGCGGAAATCAAATACTACACGGTCCGGCCCGGAACGCCCGCTCAGATAGGCTCTACCCGAGTCTCGCTCGTCTACTCTGGGACTTTTCCAGGGAAATATCTCGTCCGTCGAATCAATGAGTTTCACCGCCGGAGGCTCGCCGACTTCCAAAACGCGCCCGCCGGGCCCTTCGCGCCTCACCGCCCTCTGGAAGAGGAGACCATCTCATACTTTCAGAACGCACTCGCGGTACTCTTTCGAGGCACCGATCAGAAGATGGCGGCGGACCTGCAACTCCTCGCCCGGAACGCCCTGCCGTCGCGACATCAACATATACGGTCGAAATCGTGCCAGGAGCTGAACGAAGTCGACAAATCGTGGTGCCAGTACTTCGTCGAGTTGGAAAAACGCGACCCCGCGCAACGGAACAAGTTTGACGACACATGCTTTGCCCTGCTGGTCCTGGATCCCCATACGCAACGGGCGCGCCCCTTGGTCGTCACCGACCAAAGCGCGCCGTCCATCAACGGGCAGAAACTCAAGGTATACGCCATGGCGCGCATGTCCAGCCTGGACGATGACTCGGACCAGAATGACCAATCCGGTTTCGTCGTGCTTCATGAGGTCCAATGACAATTCTCTCGGAGGTAGCTATGAGTGATCGAAGAATTCCAGCCCTGTTCCGATTCCTTGGCGCCGCATGCGCAGTGTGCGCATTGGCCACGGCCCAAACCTTCCCCCAAGCCTGCGATGGCTCGGCCATCCTCAGCGTCGGCAAAGGCTACTTCCTCAACGCCTCCGACGAAGACAACATCATCCGCCTCTACCGCCTCTCCAATCCAGCCAAGCCGCTTCAGAAATACGACCTCAACGAATTCCTCAAGCCGGAAAAGACTAAGAAAGGCGAGCCCAAAGAAACCGACATCGAAGCGGTCGCGAAAATCGGAACACGTCTCTATTGGGCCGCCTCCCACGGCGCCGACAAGAAAGGCGACCCCGAGCCCTCGCGCCTGCGCTTCTTCGCCACCGACTTCTCCTTGCCCGGTGCCACCACTGTATTAAAGCCCGCCGGCAAGCCCTATCAGAATCTGCTCGCCGACCTCATCGCCGCCAAAACCGAAGCCACCGCCGCCCTCTCAGCCGCGCAACCGCTCCCCCACCAGAAAGGCGGCATCGACATCGAAGGCATGGCCGCCACGCCAGCGGGAGCGCTCCTCATCGGCTTCCGCAGCCCGCTCGTCGGCGGCAAGGCGCTGCTCGCACTCC
>CAYUZM010001082.1:0-2483 GCA_964449665.1 uncultured Solibacteraceae bacterium | reverse complement strand
GATGTACGGCCCCACCGCTGCCAGGAAGATCTCGAGATTTTTCAAGTGCATTTCCACCAGCGCATTGAGGAAGCGGTGCGCCCGCGCCGGTTCCCCGGCGAGCATAACCAGGAACTCATCCATGCGGTACAGCATCTGCCCAAGCTCTAACAAATTGCCGCCAAACAGCGCGATAATTGCACGATCCGTGCCCTTACGGAGCTGTTTTGCGCCCGCCGCCCGTTCCGCGGCTTCGATGCAATCAACACCACCAAGTCCATCGGCAACTCCATCTACCACTCCATGCAGGCCAAGGTGGAACGCCGCGTCGCCCGCGGCCTGTCGTTCCTGGGCGCCTACACCTGGTCGCATAGCCTCTCCAACGCCGACATCAGCTCCGTCGGCGGCGGCAGCTTCCTCGACCCCATTCAGAACTACTTCAACCTCGCCGCCGAACGCTCCAACTCCGCGTTCGATATCCGCCACCGCCTCTCCATCGCGGCCATCTACGATGTCCCCTGGTTCCGCTCCTCGCCCAACGCCCTCGTGCGTACCCTCGTCGGCGGCTGGCAGCTCAGCACCATCATCACCGAGCAAACCGGCTTCGCCTCCGCCCTCACGCGCGTCGTCGATACCACCGGCACCGGCATCGCCTCCCGCGTGAACATGGTCGCCGGCCAGGACCCGATGCTTCCCCGCGGCCAACGCACACAAGCTCAATGGTTCAACACGGCCGCGTTCTCGCTCCCCGTCAACGGCTCGTTCGGGAATGCGGTCCGCCACCCCATCCACCTCCCCGGCCTCAATCAGGTGGATGCCTCCGCCGTGAAGAACTTCCGCTTCTTCGAATCGCACGTGGTCCAGTTCCGCGCCGAGTTCTTCAACTTCTTCAACCACGTCAACCTCGGCGCCCCCGGCCTCAACATCCGAGACCCCAACACCTTCGGTCGCGTCATCTCTACCGCCCAAGGTGCCGGCGGAATGCCCGGCGACGCCCGCGTCGTTCAATTCGGCCTGAAGTACAACTTCTGAGCCCCGTGCGATAGGCCTCCTAACCGAGGCGCGCGCGTCAGCAAGCGCTCCCCAACACGCGGGCCGTCACATTTGGCCGCCCGCGTGCATCCACCTGGGCATGGGACCCTCCCCACACGCCGACCCCAACGCCACCGAAAAGCCCGAGGTCATCGAGCACTCGAACCGCAAGGTTTCGAAGGTGCTCCTGCTCGTCACGACGATCCTCGCCGTCGCGGCAATCTGCATCCTGCTTCGCTACGTTTAGCCGTCGCTTCGTCGCGTACGATGCGTCCGTTCGCTTTCTACCTCACCACTTGTCTCTCAACTCCGTCAACGCCGCTCTGAGGAGCCGCTTCGCAAGTACATTTCAAATACCCAAACCTAAAATACGAGGTAGGCTTGCCCGTCCTCTGCACCATCGCGTGCGACATGTGGCTCACGTAACGTTGATTTGCAGAAGGACGCCTCTGACACTTGATATCCTTGCTGGTCGCAGAATCATGGCTACGATCTGGCAAATCATCAAGGGGCTGATCTGGGGCCTCGTTCGATTCGGCATTGCATATTCGGTATTTGCCTACATTGCCGAGTTCAACGAAACGCAGAGCGTCGTTCTGGCGGTTGTGGCGCTGTGTGCGTTTGACGCCTATCGAGCGGCGATCAAGACTGCCGCAAGGCAAGAACCGAATTTCACACCGTTTTGGATGTCGGTGTCCCCGAACTGGTATGCGATTTGTCGAGACCACAATCTGACGGACGTTGAGAAGTGGGACGAATTCCTGGAAGCGTGTAGTCAGAACAGCGACGAGCACAGTGTTTTGCGTGATGGGCTTAACTTTACGATGCTGAGTCACTCACTTTTCTTTTCCAGCGATCACAAATCGTTTTTTAGTGAACTGGACCTGAGAATGTCGTTGGAAGAGTGTAGGCCAGACGACGACTTTAAGATGTTCAAGCCGACATTCTACGTCAAGAGAAAAGTGACAGATAGGCAACATCGTGTCATCGAGTTTGGCATTGTGACGCACGAATCAAAAACGAGAAGCGTGCACCCGAGGGACGATAGAGATGAGGTTCCCCTTGCCCAGTTGCATGAGATCGAGTTCATTCACAATTTCCACGACCTTGACTACGGCGTTGCGAAGAAAGTCGAACCGGAGCGACAGCAACGGCTTGCGGAATATGGATGGGAGCGGGAGCAGCGAGACGACGAAGATTCGTGGCTGAACAGGCCGATCGCTCTTAACCACAAATACTTTCGGATTACCTATCGTGATGTGTGAGGCACAAAGACTGGCGTGATATTCTTCGCCAACGCAGATTCCCTGGGAGACCGTGCAACCGTTTATCGCTCAGGTGATTGCCGCTGGTCATTTCGGGCAGGCAGTTCCTTGAGCAGTTCCTAGCCGCCTCGCGTGAAATTTCAATCAGCCTGGAGGTAGTGTCCGCGATTTTGTGTAAGTAGCGTCCGCCCTGTTATGCGCCGTTGT
>CAYUZM010001081.1:0-2484 GCA_964449665.1 uncultured Solibacteraceae bacterium | reverse complement strand
CCGACGTCGCGGCGCCCGACGGTTGACGGCAGTGTGGACAAGTCTTTGCACAACAGAGCACTCGGTAGCCCTAGCTGTTGCGAGGAGAGACGCGACGAGCCGAAGCGAGCGTGGGACCCCGGCCGGCTCTAGACTGTCAGTCTCCGTATCCACGCCATTTGCACAAGCCTGGTGTGAGCGCAGCAGCATCTCCGTCCGAGCAAGCCCCCAATGACGAGCGAGCACAAGCGAAAGGCACAAAACGACGCCTCGGAGCGCCCGACGAAGCGAACACGACAGGAGGAGGAGGCGCAGGGTGGCGGCGCGGACGCACACGCCGCGCGACTCGACCGCATGATGGCTGCCATCGAGGGCGGATGGAAGTTGGGCGGCATCGTCACCTTCGCCGATGGAACGCCGATGAACGTGGCCCAGCTTGGCGACACCGCCGGACTGAACACGCTCGGCAACCAGCCGGACGCCACCGGCATCAGCCCGATCCCAAGCGATCGTTCCCAATACCGTTTCTGGAACATCGCTGCGATCAATGTGACCAGCCCCGACTTCAGTTGGCGCCCAGGCAACATGGGCCGCAACACACTGCTGCGCCCCGGAACCCGTTCGGCCGACCTCTCGCTCGCGCGCAACATTCGACTCGCCGAAGGCCACACGTTGAACTTCCGCTTCGAGACCTTCAACACGGCCAACCATCCGAACTGGAACGCGCCAAACGCCGATGCCCGCAACGCTTCTACATTTGGCGTCATCACAAGCGCGAAGACCATGCGCCAGTTGCAGTTCGCGCTCAAGTATCTTTTCTAGTATTGTTATCCCGGGTCCACATTATGACTGTCAGCAAAACATCCCGCTTCCTTCTCACAATCGCCTCCGCAACCGCGCTGCTCGCACCCGCTCGGGCGCAAGTGAACTCGCTCACGCGCGAACAGATGATGAAATACACCGCGCAAAACCCCTTCGAGCGTTTCCCCGATGGCCGCCCCAAGGTGCCGGACGCTCTGCTCGAAAAGCTGAACGCAATGTCCTCAGAAGAGGTCCTCGCCATTGTCCGCAAAGGCTACGCGAACCAATATGCCGACGGCTTCAAAATCTTGCGCCCCGGCAAGAATCTCGTCGGGCGCGCCATGACGCTCCAACTTCTCCCCCTGCGTCCCGACGTCGGCGACGTCGATCAAAAGGAGTGGCGCGAGAAACACTCCGGCCGCCTCTCCCACCAGACCGCGCTCGACATGCTGCAAAAGGGCGACGTCTTCGTTGTCGACGCCTTCGGCAATCCTAACGCCGGCGGCATCGTCGGCGACAATCTCGCCTACTATGTATGGAAGACCACCGGAACCGGCTTCGTCATCGACGGCGCCATCCGCGACCTGAACGGTATCGCGCCCACCGGTATGGGCGGCTATTACCGCGATGCGGTTCCGGCCGCGATCAACAACGTCATGGTGGCGGGCATCAACGTGCCGGTGCGCATTGGCAAAGTCACCGTACTTCCCGGCGACGTCGTGCTGGGCGATAGCGAAGGCGTGTTTTTCATTCCTCCGCATCTTGTGCAGGATATCGTCGATGAAGCCGAAATCACTCATGCTCACGATGTCTGGACCAAGCTCAAATTTGACGAAGGCAAGTACAAATCCTCTGAGATCTATGGCCGCCCGTCGGACCCCGCACTCATTAAGGAGTACGAAGAGTACTTGAAAAAGCATGTCGAGCCGCGCATTTGGGAACGCTATCAGGCGGCCCAGCAGCGTGCCCGCCCCGCGCGGCCGCAATAGACCCAGCACGCGCGCGATCGCAAGCACACTTTCGAATCCAGGCGCGGTTCGGTATCGCTCCCGCATCGTTACACTGGAATTCTCACGATGGCGGATCAGAACTCGGGAACGGTCGCCGTACTGGCCGAAAAACCCTCCGTCGCCCGCGACATCGCGAACGTCCTGGGCGCGACCACCAGGGGCCAGGGCTATCTGCACGGCAACGGCTACGTCGTCACCTGGGCCATTGGCCATCTGGCCGCCCTTGCGGAGCCTCATGAAATCAATCCCGCTTGGCGCCAGTGGCGGCGCGAACAACTACCCATGCTGCCGCATGAATGGCCGCTGGTCACCTACGAAAAGACCAAGGATCAGTTCGAGGTGGTGCGTAAAATTGTCACTTCCCCGCGCGTCGCGCGCATCGTGTGCGCCACTGACGCCGGACGCGAAGGCGAACTCATCTTCCGCTACATTTACGAAGCCGCCCGCTGCGACAAACCAACCAGCCGCCTTTGGATCTCCTCGCTCACACCCGATGCCATCCGCAAGGGCTTCGCTTCTTTAAAGCCAGGCACGGCTTACGATGCGCTCGCCGACGCCGCCCGCGGCCGCAGCCGTGCCGACTGGCTCGTCGGCATGAATCTCTCACGCGCCTATACCCTCGCCTATGGAGAAGATCTTTCCGTCGGCCGCCTCCAAACGCCCACGCTCGCCATTCCCGTCGAACGCGAACCCC
>CAYUZM010001080.1:0-2487 GCA_964449665.1 uncultured Solibacteraceae bacterium | reverse complement strand
TGTGGGTGGGCGGATCGCGGCTGCTGGAAGGACGGATGACGCTGGGCAGCTTTCTCATGTTCAACGTCTACATGGGCATTCTGGCGTGGCCCATAATTGCGCTGGGTTGGGTGGTGAACCTGATGCAGCGGGGGACAGCCTCGCTTGAACGTCTGAATGCGCTGATGGCGGAGAAGCCGACAATCGCGGCGCCGGCGCAACCGGTTGCGCTGCCCACTCCGTTGCGTGGCGAGATCACGTTCCGGGACGTGACGGTGCGGTTCGGGGACCGGCTAGCGATCAACGAACTCGACCTGACCATTCCGGCGGCGGCGACGGTCGCCATTGTGGGCCACACGGGGAGCGGCAAGACGACGCTTGTCCAACTGATTCCCCGGATGATCGATCCGGCGCGCGGGGCGGTGTTGCTGGATGGCGTTGACCTGCGCGAGCTCGATCCCGAGGCGCTGCGGCGAGCGATTGGCTTCATTCCGCAGGAGACGTTCCTGTTTTCGGCGACGCTCGGCGAGAACATCGCATTCGGCGTTCCCGATGCGACCGAGGAAGAGATCCGGCGCGCGGCCGGGCTGGCTGGACTCGGTCCCGACCTGGAAGGATTTCCCGACGGCCTCAAAACGGTGGTGGGCGAGCGCGGCATTACGCTCTCCGGCGGTCAGAAGCAACGCACGGCGATTGCCCGCGCGATTTTGCGCGACCCGTCGATCCTGATTCTGGACGACGCGCTGGCGAGCGTGGACACGGTGACCGAGGAGACGATTCTGCAGAACCTCGCGGCGGTGATGAAAGGCCGCACAACGATTCTGATCTCGCATCGTGTGTCGACCGTGCGGCTGGCAGACCGGATTTTCGTTGTCGAGGAGGGCCGGTTGGCCGAGCAGGGGACTCACGACGAACTGGTCGCGCTTGGCGGATATTACGCCGACCTGCACCAGCGGCAGTTGTTGGAGGAAGAGCTGGAAACGATCTAGCGCGGTTGCGCCGCGCGCACCCATGGGCGATGGCGGGAGAGCGCGAGGGACGGTTGCGCATTACCAGGCGGCGCGGTTGCGCGAAGCGGTTCAGTTGCTCGAAGCCACGCGCGAAGTATAATCGCTCAGCAAGGAGAGCAACGATGAACCGACTGTCCCTCAGCGTGATTGCCGCGATGTCCGTGGTGTTACCCGTCGCGGCGCAAGACAACCCAATGGCAAACGAGGCGCGTCAATCCTGGGGGCGTACGATGAGCAACGTCATCGCCGCTGCCGAGAAGATGCCGGAGGAGAACTATAGTTTCAAGCCGGCACCGGAGTCGCAGAGCTTCCGGGATTTGGTTGCGCACACGGCCGATTCAGCGATGGGCACCTGCACCGCATATAGCGGGGAGCGGAAGGCGGCCGGGGCGGCCAGCATGCAGGCAAAGGCGGATCTGGTTGCGGCGTTGAAGGCGGCGGGCGCGGCGTGTGAGGCGGCCTACGGGTCGTTCACCGACGCGAAGGCGACTGAGATGATTGCCGGCCGGGGCGGGCAGAACAGCCGCATCGGCTATCTCTACCGCAACACGATCCACATTGAGCACGAGTATGCGCAGATGGCCGTTCACCTGCGGCTGAAAGGTGTTGTGCCGCCATCGAGCGAAGGGCGCGGCCCGGGCATGGGGAAGAAGAAGTAACCAACCCCTACCGCAGCACCCCGTACACGGCCATCTACCCCGCTTCGTCAAGCAACTGGACCAGGCCGCGTTCCTCAAAACGAAAGCCCGCGCCGGCCACGAGGTCGCGGACGGTGCGGGTGACGTGGACGTCGCCGTCTTTGGCGCCGGCGAGCAAACCTGATGCAACGCGCACGGCGGCTCCGGTGACGCCGCCGTCGGCGCAGTACAGGCACTCGCCCGTGTGGACGACGGCGCGCACGGGAATCCGCATGGCTTCGCCGGCTTCGATCACGCGTTGAGCGGCGCGGATGGCGCGTGCGGGACCCTGGAATGCCGCGCCGACGTCGCCGTTCGACTCCCACAGCATGACTGCCTGCAGGTGCTCCCTGGCCCAGGACGGCGGGCCGCCGCTGGCCCGTATGAGCACGACGGTTCCCAGCACCGTCTCATATTCGTCGTCTTCCTTGAGCCCGCCGGCGAAGCGTTCGATTTCGCCCAGGATCCCCCCCTGTTCGCCGACGAACGGCAAATGATCGTCGCCTGGCAACTCGACGAAGCGCGCGTCGGGAATGAGCCGCGCGACGTAGCGGCCTTCCTCCACGGTCAGGCAGCGGTCGCCCGTGCGATGGATGACGAGAGTGGGCACGCGTACGAGGGGCAGCACGTGGCGCACGTCGATTTGGGCATTCATTTTCGTGAGCGAGATCGCCGCCGCCGGACTCGCGCCCATGCGCAGATAGGTTGCCCACCAATCGCGAAAGGCCTCGTCCTTGGCAAGCGTTGGGGCGCGCACATCCAGGCCGACCGGGCCGCCCCATTCGTCGGCCATCTGTTCCAGCCAGGCACGGTGTTCCTCG
>CAYUZM010001079.1:0-2488 GCA_964449665.1 uncultured Solibacteraceae bacterium | reverse complement strand
ACCAGGATTTGGCCAACCTCGTGAACGGCTTCACCTTCCCCAACGGGCAAACGATCGATCCGGCCACCATCCGCAACTCGCCCGCTCAATTCATGCCCCGGCTCGGTTTTGCCTGGACGCCGGCCATCGGCAAACGCCATACCGTCGTCCGCGGACACACGGGTATCTTCTACGCCTCCACGCCGCTCATCGTCATGGCTGGGGCCACGAACAACTTCCGTAATCCTCCGGGAGACGTCTCCATTACCCTGGCCCCGGTGAACGGGCAAACCGTATATCAGCAGTTGCTCGCCGTGGGCGTGGATTTGAACCGTTACTCTCTCGATGCGCTACCCGTGATTCCCGTCGACACCGTGGTGCGCGCCGCGCAGTTGGCTCTTGGGGGCACCGCCAGTCCCTTCTCCGGCGCCTCCCTCATCGGCATGGCCTCCGACTTCCAGAACCCGCGCGCGTTTCAGGCCGGTCTCGGTTTCGATCATGAGATTTTCCGGGGCTTCGTCGCCGGCGCGCAGTTGAACTATGTCAACACCGTCCACCTGGAGCGGAACCGGGACTATAACCTGCCTCTGCCCGCGCTCGTTCCCGGAGACGCCGCGCAGCGGCCTAACTACGGGTTGCGCACCCGTAACGTGCGCCGCCCCATCCCCTCTCTGAACTCGGTAACCGCTCGCGAAAGCTCGGCGCGTTCCATGTTCCGTTCAGCCACCGTCACCGCCCAATACCGCAACAAATGGCTGCAATGGGGCAGCAACTATACCTATAGTGAAAACTTCTCCGACGACGACAATGAGCGGGATCTGACGCTGCTCAGCTACGCCGATCCGCAGTTCCTGGCCGCCGACTACGGCTATTCGCGCCTTGATATGCGCCACCAGGTGAACGTCTACTTCATTGTGAACCTGCCCTTCGGATTCGATGTCGCCGGCAGTTTTCGCGCCCGTACCGGCCTCCCCATCAATCCCATTACCGGCATGGACAACAATGAGGAGTTCAGCATGAACGAACGCCCCTACACCGCGCCCGGCGTGTCCCTTGCGCGCAACTCCTTCAGGAATCGCGCCACGTTCGGCAATGACCTCCGTGTGTTGAAGAATTTTGTGCTCAGCGAGCGCAAGCGTTTGCAGTTTTCTGTCGAGTTCTTTAATGTTGCCAACGTCGATAACGTCATCTATTCGGGCGTTAACGGCGGCAGCCTCACCGGCGGCGTGTACGGCCCGGGGCTGCAGTCCAACGGGCAGGTCGCCGTGGTCGATCCTCGCTTTATGCGGCTCAATCTGGCCGATGGCACATACGACCGGACCAACGTCCAGCAGGGAACCCCGCTCCAAGTACAACTAGGCCTCAGGCTTTACTTCTAGTCCGTAAGTGCGCGCCGTGCGGACGGGAGCCATGCGCGCCCTTGCGCCTCATCCTTCGTCGTAAACTGAGATTGGCAAACGCAAGGCTGCCCATAGGGCCTGCGGCGGCGCCGTCCTTTCACAGTCCGCGTCATTTTTCCGATAAGAGCACCGGGATCGCTACGCCTTACGGAAAAGAGCTCTAGAGAAGTCCGTTGCAAATACAGGCAGTTAGAAGTGGACAGTTTTGGTCGCGCCTCCGCTGGACGGCGGCGATTGCGCTGCCTGCTCTGGCGGTCGCGGCAGCCGCCGGTTGGCAACTCCAACGGAATGAGGCGATGTCTCGCGTGTACCGCATCGGCTACGAGACGAATCCTCCCAACATCATGAAAGGGCCGGACGGCGGTCCGTCCGGTCTGGGGCCGGAAGTAGTGGCCGAGGCCGCGCGGCGCCGGGGCATCAGGTTGAAGTGGATCTACAGCGCTGGGGGGTCGGAGAAGACGATCCTTGCCGGTGAAGTTGATCTTTGGCCCGTCTTTACCGACACGCCCGAGAGGCGGAGATTCCTACATATCACCGACCCGTGGCTGGAATACGAAATGGTGATGGTGGGCCGGCCGGAGCGGATCGCGCGCATCCGCAAACCAGGCCAGCGGCTCGCTCCAGGTGAGATCTTCCGCGTTGGGGCGCAGTTCATCTCCCTCACACGGCGGACCCTGCCCGAATGGCTTCCGGGTGGCATCCCCGTCGACTATCCCTCGCCCGTCGCCGCGCTCGAAGGCGCCTGCCGCGGCGAGGTGGATGCCGCTTACCTCGGCGAGCCCATCGTGGTGGCTCAGATTCTCGGGGGAGGCGATTGCCGTGGCGTCCCGCTGCGAATGAAAAGCATGACGAACCGGCTGGTGCGGCTGGGCATCGGGTCGCGTTTGGAGTCCGCGTTCGTGGCCGATGAACTGCGCGACGAAATCGCCCGCATGGCCGTCGATGGCGAACTGGTGGAAATTCTCAATCGCTGGGCATTCTATTCGCTTCGACACGTCATGGTGGTCGATCAACTGGTGAAAGAGCGCCAGCGCAGCCGGAACCTTGTGATGGCGATCGGTGCGCTCATTGCCGTGCTCGGCATTCTAGTGTGGATGACCGTACGGCTG
>CAYUZM010001078.1:0-2492 GCA_964449665.1 uncultured Solibacteraceae bacterium | reverse complement strand
GAGATCAGAGAGGTAAGGAGTCGCGTGACGTGTGCTACGGAATGAGTGCCGCCGTGCGCCGGCACCTGTGGATCCACAGCGAACGTATTGGCTCGGAAGGCGTCTCGTATGGCGGCCAGTTAAGCGCGTGGCTCATTACGCAGACGAACCTGTTCAAGTCATCGATTCCGACGGCGGCGATCATCAACCTGGTGAGCTACAACTACACCACTTACTACAACCAGTACGAGCAGATGACGTTCGGCATCTTCCCGCACCAGGGCAATTTGATGGATGTCTTGTGGGAGCGCTCGGCGTTGAAGCACGTTGCCAAGGCGCACACTCCGACGCTGCTTGTGCATGGCGAAAATGATAACGACGTGCCGGTCTCGGAAGCCGAACAGTTCTACATCGCGCTAAAGGATGTAGGCACGGAGACGGTTTTCGTCCGATACCCGCGCGAGGGCCACGGCCTGCGTGAAGTGAAGCACGTGATCGATTGGACGGACCGCTCGATTCGCTGGCACGAATCGCATTTCCCGAAGTGAGGATCAATGCCTTCCCATGCAGACACCCGCGAACAAGCCATGTCGAGCTTCTCGATTCTGCTGACCCTCGTTGGGTGGGTTGCGATGGCGGCTTATGCGATTCCCGGCTACCTCAACCGGTCGCCCCAAATTGTTTACCCGCCGGACGGTATTTCACTGGAATGGGTCGAGCTTCGAGATGCCCGGCTGCGGTGCGCCGTTGTTACCGGCAAGTTCGTGCGTGAAAATCGCCTGAATTTCAAAGAAGACCGGTCATCGCGCGAACTCAGCACTAGCCATGAGGCATTCGTGAGCGCGGCATTCGCCCGAAGGGAGTTTGGCTTGGGTCCACTACCTCGCCGGGAAACAGTGCGATGGAGCAACCTCGCCGTTCCCATTCGAGGTATTCTGACGCCGCCTTCCGGTTGGAACGACATCGACGTCTGGATCGTTCAACCGTCGTTAATCGTAGAATGACCTGCGCTACCGCCGCGCCGCCAAGCCTTCACCGTTGGCCGCGCCGCCCAGTTTGCGCGCTTCTTCGCGCACGCGCTCCATTTCCATGCGGCTCACACTATTCGCTTTGCCCTCACGTTCGAGCGCGGTGAGCACGACAATGGCTTCCTGATACGCTTCCAGCGCCTGAGTCCGCTTCCCCGCTTTCGACCAAACGTCGCCCAACGCGCCGTAGGCTTCGGCCACTTCGCCGCGCGCTCCGGCGTTCATCGGGTTCTCCTTGGAGAGCTTGACACGCGCGGCCAGCGATTTTTGGACGAGCGGCAACGCCTCTTGCCATTTGCCCGCCAGCAAAAGGGCGCGGGTGGTGAAGATCTCGTTGGTCGCCAGCAGCGTTCGAGTGCGCACCTCGCGCGGATCGAGTTCGGCCAGGCGCGAATAGCGATCGCGGCCGATTTTCAGTTCCGCCAGCGCCTGGGGTACCTGGCCCGCTTGCGCGAGGCCATTGCCATAGAACGTATGGTCCAGCGCCACGGCCACCTGAAACTGCACGTTGCCGGGGTGCCGCCGCAGAAGCTCCTCGTCGATCTCCAACGTGCGCCGTGCGTGCGCCAAGCCCTCTTCCTTCTTCTTCTGGAAAAGCAGGATGCTCGCCATGCGGTAGTTCGAAAGAGCAAGATTGCGCTGGTCGCTCTCGTTCTCGCGCTCGCGTTGCGCTACGTCCTCGTAGATCGCGTGGGCCTTTTGCCGGGTCTCCAGCACGCCCTGCCAGTCGCCCATGAGCGAAAGGCTGCCGCTTAGGGCGGTATACGTGGCCGCCAGTGCGCGCCGCCGCTCCACGTTATCGGGATCTACCTCAAGCAGCGCCTGGCGGATGGCCAGCGCTTTGCGGTCGTAGTCGAGCGAGCCGGGGAAGTCGCCCGCGGCCTTCAGCACGGAGCTGATGCGCAAGTAGGTGCGCGCCAGGTCGTCGCGCTGGGTCATGCTGCCTTGATCGAAGACGGCTTCGCGGATCTTTTCCGCCTTGCGGTAGCTGGCAATCGCGGCGGCTGTGTCGCCGAGGTTCGCTCCGCCGGGCCTGCCTTGCACGTCGCCAATCTTCTCGTAGGCCGAGGCCAACTCTTCCTGCAATTGCGCTTCGCCGGTGCTTTCGCTCGCCAGCCTGTCGAGATATCCGATGGCGTTGCGCACCATGCGCGCCCGGACGCTGGTGGAGCCTGGCAGCTCGGCAATGGCGTCGTCCATGTCGAAGATGAAGCTGTTGGCGAGTTTTCGCACATCGCCGAACAGGCGCTGCGATTTCTCGTAGTTCTCCCGGGCCAGCCGCGCCTGCCAGAACGTCATGCCCAAGCCTGCGACGAGCGAAATCGTAACGGCCGCGACGGCGAGGACGAGCGCCCGGTGACGCCGGACGAACTTCTTCACACGGTAGGAGGCCGTGGTCGGGTGCGCCGAAATGGGGAGCGATTCGCGGTGGCGCCGCAAGTCTTCGGCCATGGACCCCGGCGTCGGGTAGCGGTCGGACGGATC
>CAYUZM010001077.1:0-2493 GCA_964449665.1 uncultured Solibacteraceae bacterium | reverse complement strand
CGGAGCGCATTCTGCTCGATGTTGTGAATACGGACGCGGCGAGCGAGGACTGGTCGTCGCAGCGTGATCGCGCCGATGAATTGGTGGATGCCAACCGGCTGTATCGATTGACGGCGGCGCGGCAGGGACAGGCGGCGCTGGCGGCGGTTTTGGAAGATCTCGAACGGGTATTGCTCGAACTGGCGCATGCGCCTGAGCAAGGCGAGGCGGCGCGGTTGACACCACTGCGCGAGCGCATCACGGATCAGGAACTGGTGTTCAAACTTCGGATATTACAACTGCGGCTGCGGGAACAACCGCGCAGGGCGCAAGGGGATAGGAAAGGTTAGTCTCACATGAAATTACTTGCTTTGTCTGTTGGATTGGCCGCGATGGGTGTGGCGCAGGAGCCAAAGCCGGGGATGCTGTATGAGCCTAAGCCCGGCAACGTAATTATGGTGAAGCCGGATGTCGATCTGAGCGGATTGAAAGAGACGCTGAAGATCGACATTCAGAACCAGATCGTGGCCGGGGTCGAGAAGAGCCTGATGGCGGGTTGGAACACGAACCTCGATTTTGCGTTCGCGCCGAAGTTCGGCATGGCGTTTCAGCCAAAGCTCGAGCTTTCGCGGCGCGGCGGGTCGTCGTATCAACGCGGGCTGCGGGCGCTGGACCGGCGTCAATGGGATGAAGCCGAGAAGTACTTCTCCGAAGCGGCGGCGCGTGGGGACCGCACGGACGGCGCGTTGTACTGGAAAGCGTACGCCCTGGGCAAGCTGGGGCGGGCGCCCGAGGCCAATGCGGCGCTGGACGAGTTGGCGAAGTCGCATCCGCAGAGCGGGTGGTTGAACGACGCGAAGGCGCTGCGGGCCGAGATTGCGCAGGCGGGCGGGAAGCCGCTTTCGCCAGAGGAAGCGGATAGCGACGAGATCAAGCTGATGGCGATCAACAGCCTGTTGCAGAGCGATCCGGAGCGGTCGATTCCGCTGTTGGAGAAGCTGCTGCAGACGAAGTCGTCGCCACAGTTGCGGGAGCGGGCGTTGTTTGTGTTGAGCCAGAGCAACTCGGCGAAGGCGCGGGAGGCAGTGGTGCGCGTGGCAAAGGGTTCGTTGAATCCGGATTTGCAGTTGGTTGCACTGCGCAACCTGGGGGCATTCGGCGGGCCGGAGAACCGGCAACTGCTGGCCGAGGTCTATGGGTCGACGAATGACGTGGCGATCAAGAAGCAGATTTTGCAGGGCTTCATGGCGTCGGGCGAGCGCGACCGGATGATCGCGCTGGCCAAGAGCGAGCCGAACCTGGAGTTGCGCAAGGAGGCGATCCGCTATCTCGGCGCGATGGGCGCGGCCAACGAGCTTTCGACGATGTACGCCAGTGAGGAGTCGACCGAGGTACGTGGCGAAATTCTGAACGGCATGATGGCGGCCAACAGCATGGCGAAGATTCTGGAGATTGCGCGATCGGAGAAAGATCAGCGGTTGCGCGAGCGGGCGATCAACATGTTGGGGAGCAGCCGGAATCCGTCGAATATGCAGGCACTGGTGGAGTTGTATGGATCGACGCAGGAAGTGGATACGAAGAAGCGTATTCTGCGCTCGCTGGGCTCGCAGCGGGTGGCGCAACCGGTGATTGAGATTGCGCGCAAGGAATCGAACATGGAGCTGAAGCGCACGGCCGTGGAGATTCTCTCGCACATGAAGAGCAAGGAAGCGACGGACTTTCTGGTGGAGCTGCTGAACAAGTAAGGGGGACTCGGAATCTGTTCCGGGAGACAAGCATGAAGCGCACACTCACACTGTTGGCGACTACGGCGGCTCTGCTGGCGCAGCAGCCGCCGGTAACGAACGCGAAATTAGAGACAACGCGAGCGGCAGCGGGGTTGGAGCAGGCCGTGCGGGCGGCGATTGGCAAGCAGAGCGGTCCAGCCTGGATTGGCTACGCGGTGGCGCGCATACCGGGCGAGGGCAATTCGTGCTGCTGGAACAACGGCAATTATGGATGCGGGCTGGAGGGCCAGCGGACGGGAGTGGCGGGCGCGGCGGCGGGCCCGATCAAGTTGGAAGGGCCGACGCACGAGCACGTGCTGCTGCGCGTGGAAGGCGGCGCGGTGGGGAAGATTCGCTCGTTCTCGATGGACTGTCCGTTGGATGCGGGCGGGTTGCCGTTCCACTGGCTGACGGAGGTGAGCGCGGCGCAGAGCGTGGCTTACCTTTCGGGCTTTGTGGTGGCGGGCGAGGGTCTACGCGAGAAGGAGCGGATGACCGATGGCGCGCTGCACGCGATTGCGCAGCACGTGGGCGCGGATGCGGCCAAGGCGCTGGAGCGTTTTGCGTCGGCGGGGGCGAATGAGAACATTCGAAAGAAGTCGCTATTCTGGTTGGCGAATTCGCGCGGGGCCGAGGGGTATCAACTAGTGGCGCGGGCGGTGCGGGAGGATCCGTCTGAGAAGGTGCGCGAGCATGCGATCTTTTGCCTGACGCAGAGCAAAGAAGCGGGCGCGATTCCGGCGATTGT
>CAYUZM010001076.1:0-2498 GCA_964449665.1 uncultured Solibacteraceae bacterium | reverse complement strand
CTCACGGTTGAGTCCCGGGATGGGCCCATCGGGCCGGCCCGGTTGGCGCTGGAGTATGGGGAGGGGGAGCGGGAACTGGCGGGGCAGGTTGCGATGAGGCGTGGTGCCACGACGGATTCCGTCTCCAACCTAACGCTTGAGTCCGATTTCGCCACGGTGGCTGCGGCAGGAGATGGCAGCTTGTGGACGGCGTGGGTGGAGTACGCGAACGACAAAAACGCCGTGATGGCGCGGCGGCAGAGCGGTGGCAGTTGGGGCGCGATTGAAAAGGTCTCAGGCGATCACACCGATGTGTTCGTCGTGAAAGCCGCGAGTGATGGCAAGGGCGGCGTGTGGTTTGTCTGGTCGGCGCAGGTGAATGGAAACTTCGACGTGTATGCCCGGCGCTGGGATGGCCGCGCGTGGAGCGCGATCGAGCGCTTGAGCGAAGCTCCGCAGCCGGACATTTATGTGACGGTGACGACCGATTCCGAAGGCGGCGTGTGGGCGGCGTGGCAGGGATTCCGGAATGGAAAGTCCGATATCATCGCGCGGCGCTGGCTGAACGCGTGGCAGCCCGCCGAGACCGTCTCCAACAGCCCGGCCAACGACTGGGCTCCGGCGCTTGCCGCCGACAAGAATGGGCGCGTCTATGCCGCCTGGGACACCTACGACAAGGGCAACTACGACGTGCTGGTTCGCCGCTGGGAGAAGGGCGCATGGGGTGCGGTGACGCCAATCGCGGCCACGGGCAAGTTCGAAGCATATCCGTCGATTGCCTGCGATGGACGGGACCGGCTGTGGGTCGCCTGGAATGAATCGGGCTATGAGTGGGGCAAGGACACCGGCTTTCTACCCAAGATCGAAGGCACGGCGCTCTATTCGTGGCGCATCGTGAAGACGGCGGTGCTCACGAGCGCGGGTCTGCAGGAGCCGGCCTCGCGCTTTGAAGAGTCGATGCCCGAAGCGCTGCGCGGCACCAACGACCTGCCCACGCTCGTGGCCGACGCGGGCGGGCGCATTTGGATGACCTTCCGCCACCGCATGATCCGGCAGCCGGACATGCCGGCCGATACGCCGCTGCACCGCGCCAACTGGCAGATCTTTATGACGCGTCCCGAAGGCGCGGGCTGGACGAGGCCCGTTCAACTGCCCGATAGCTACGGCCGCCAGGACATGCGCACGGGCATCGCCGCCAAGGACGACGCCCTGTACGTCGCGTATCCCTATGACCGGCGCGACTTCGAGGACTTTCTCTATCAGCGTGGCGAGGTGAACCTGGCGCGTATTCCCACGGACAACGCGGGGCTGCCGCCGGTGCTGCGTCCGCTGCCCGAGTCCGACATCAAGTGGTTTCCGATTCATCCGAACGAGCGCGCCGATCTCGACCGCATCCACGGCCACGTGATGACCGTGGGCAACCGCACGATGAAGATCTACCGCGGCGACACGCACCGCCATACAGAGTTCTCCATGGACGGGAACAACGATGGCTCGCTGCTGGATACCTACCGTTATGCAATCGACGCGGCAGAGCTCGACTTCCTGATGGTGAGCGAGCACAACGGCGCGGCGGGCCCCGACAAGCCTTACGTCAATTTCCTGCTGCAGCAGATGGCCGATGTCTTCCACGTGCCCGGCACGTTTGTGCCGCTGTATGGCTATGAACGCAGCCTTCCGTATCCGAACGGCCACCGCAACGTGATCTTCGCCAAGCGCGGAAACCCGACGCTGCCCATCCCGCAGAGCGAGCAGAAGGGGCTCACCGGCGCGAAGCCGCTTTACGAGTACCTGAAGAAGTACAACGGCATCGCGATTTCGCATACGTCAGCGTCAAGCATGGGCACCGACTGGCGCGACAACGACCCCGAAGTGGAACCGCTGGTGGAGATCTATCAGGGCGATCGCGTCTCCAACGAGTATCTGGGCGCGCCGAAGGCGGCCAATGCCGAGCAGCCCAGTTCCGCGCCCGGCGGGTTCCGGCCGGCGGGCTACGTGTGGAACGCCTGGGCGAAGGGCTACAAGCTCGGCGTGCAGGTGAGTTCCGACCACCTCTCGACGCACATCTCCTATGCATGCACGCTGGCTGAAGAGTTCACGCGCGATGCTCTGCTCAACGCCATGCGCCGCCGCCAGAGCTACGGCGCGACGGACAACATCATTCTCGACTACCGGCTGGCAACCGGCGGCGCCGATCACCTGCAGGGCTCGATTCTGGAAGCGAAAGGCCCGTTTCAATTGAAGGTGAAGGTGATCGGCACCAAACCGATCCGGCAGATCGACATTGTGCGCAGCAATCAGTTCGTGCTGACGACACACCCCAACAAGCTGGAGGCGGAGCTGAGTTTCCAGGACAGCGCGCCGCTGGCGGGTGAGAGCTATTACTACGTCCGCGTGCAGCAGCACGACGACCAGATGGCGTGGTCGAGCCCGATCTGGATTAAGCGCTAGAGGCACCGCCGGGCGTGTGGCGCGGCGCGGGCGGCAATTTGCGGGCGTTTTGCAAGACAGCTGTGATT
>CAYUZM010001075.1:0-2502 GCA_964449665.1 uncultured Solibacteraceae bacterium | reverse complement strand
GGCGCTGGAGGCGTTGCTGGCGGGCGACCGGGACGCGCACGACCGGCTGTTCTTTGCGAGTTGCGAGCGGTTTGCGCGGGGAGTGGGGGTGTTGGTGCTGGCGCAGGTTTCCATGGCGCGGCTGGCGGATGGGGTGCGGGAGCGGTTGGGGGTGACTGTGTTGGAGAGTTTGTCGACGAGTTTGGATGTGCTGCGGCATTTGTGTGCCGAGCGGCGGTGAGGGGGAACAGCGCCTATGGTTGTTTCGGGCGCAGAATGACGCGGAGGGTGATGACCGGGCCAGTAATTTGAATGGGGCCGGCTTTGCCTTCGCGATTATCGATCACAAACGGACGTTGGCCTGGCTGAGGAGCCACGCGCATGGCTTTGAACCGGTACGATTCGACCATATATGTTTCGCCCTGCCAGACAGGGAGGCGGATCAAACCGTCCGATCCGGCTTGTCTGCCTACTACCCTCTGATGCCCATCATTGGGATCGAGCACCTTGGCTCCGGCCTCGTCGAGAGGCGTTTCGTTTTCATCGACGGCCTGGATGACCAACTCGGCGGCGGCGCGAGGCGGCGCGAGGATGAGGTCGATGCCTTGTGTCACCTGGGTGCCTTGGACATTCACCCGCTTGGCCGCTAGAGCGTCCTTGGTGCCTGGATAGTAGACGCGAGGATAGGCGAGTTCATCTGAATATTTCTTTCCGTTGACGCCGACGACGTAGTCCTGTGAGGGCAGGCCTGCAATTTCATAGCGGCCCTCGGCGTCCGTCTTCGCTTCACGAAAAGGCGACGTCTCCAACCCTCCCAAACGGCTGTCGAAATTGAACGCCTGCACGGGGACCGCCGCGAGTGGTTTGCCGTCCTCATCGGTCACCCTGCCCGATATACGGCCATCCTGGGCGGCGTCGAGCCACCTGCTTTCGCAACCGCTGACGGGCACCTGGATCGGTTCACGCGGCCAAACATTGCGGTGTACGAAACCCGGAGAATCTACTCGGATCTTCCACTCTCCAGGTGAGATGTCGGTGAATTCAAACTGTCCATCGCTAAGCGTCCGCGTCTCACGGCTCATGCCGGAGTTCTCAGCGACGATGCGAATGCCAGCTCCCGCGGGCCCGTCACTTCCATAACGACCCTTTGCAAGCCCGACCGTGCCGATCAAGCGCGGCGACGCACCGGCCTCCGCCTGTCGCAAAGCATTCAGCAGAACATCGTTTCCGCGCACGTTGAAGGACCCTGAGCACACATGATTGACTAGCCGCCCATCGCGCAGCGAGCCGAAAATCACGTACTTTTCGTCGAGTTTGAGCCGCATGTAGCAAGTGCTCATGGCGCTGGTATCGACCTCGATCTCGCGCACATCCGAGGATAGTCCGTGCAGCACCTCTTCGATTGCCATTCGCGCGGGTCCGTTTCCGAGTCCTTCGCCGCTGTCGCGAATCACCTTTCCCATCAAGACGACGGGCGTCTTGGAGAAGGTATTGCACGGCGTGATTCCTTTGACGCATGAACACGACCATCCGAGAGTTGTGCTGGCTCCGAACGCGATCAACAGGCGCAGGATGGTTTGCATCGTCTCCCTCCTCACTTCAACTTGCAGTAGTAGAACACGGTGGTGTGGAGTTCGCCGTCGCCGCTGCGGGCGTAGCCGGGGACTTCTCCGTACGACTCGTAGCCGAGGGACTGGCAGAGGGCGTCGGCTTCGCCGCCTTTGCGGGTGTCCATCATCATCATGGTGCAGCCGAGTTTCTTGGCGGTGGCTTGGGCTTCGGCCATGAGTTGTCTGGCGATGCCGCGGCGGCGGGCGCGGGTGTGGACGAATAACTTCATGGCCTCGCAGCGGTGTTGGCCGTTGGCTCGTTTTTCGAGTCCGAGTTGGACGGAGCCTTGGATGACGCCGGCTTCGGTAGCGGCGAGGACGACGCGGGAGCCGTCGCGAATGGCTTCGACTACTCCGCTCCAATATTCGCGGGCTTCGTCTTCGATGAGCGGGGGCATGAAGCCGATGGAGGCGCCGCTGGTGACGGCGTCGACGATCAGGCCTGTGAGCGCGTCGATTTCGGTCTCGACTTGTTCGGCGGTCATTGGATAGATGTCAATCAATCTCCACCCCCTTGGTTTCGGGCAAGGTCCACACCATCAATCCTGCCAAAAGGTAAAAGCCGGCGTTGAGGCCGAGGGCCATGCCGAGGCCGCTCGAGTCCGCGACGCGGCCGATGGTGATGGGAGCGGCGGCGGCGAGGGCGCGGCCGAAGTTGTAGGCGAAACCCTGGCCCGCTCCGCGCGAGGCGGTGGGATAAAGCTCGGCGAGCATGGTTCCGAACAGGGCGAAGCTGCCGGTGCCGAGGAAGCCGACGGCGGGGCCGGCGACGAGCAGCACGCTTTCGAGCGAGGCTCCGGCCCAGCGCGGGGCCAGTCCGTAGATGGGGATGACGGCGGCGGCTCCGGCGACGTAGAGGACGAAGGTGATGCGGCGGCCGAAGCGGTCGGCGAGGTAGCCGAAGCACCGGTAG
>CAYUZM010001074.1:0-2510 GCA_964449665.1 uncultured Solibacteraceae bacterium | reverse complement strand
CGTGGCGGGCGATGGCAAGGTCTTCATCGCGTCGCACAAGGGAATTGTCGCTGTACTCAATGCGGGTGGGGAACAGGAATTGCGGTCCGCGAACGCACTCAACGAGGAGATCTTCGCAACGCCGGCGATCGCGAACGGAAAGCTCTATGTGCGGACCGTATCGGCATTGTATTGTTTCGGACTTTGATTCTTCGGCTGGTGGTCGAACGCTCACGTGTGCTGACGACGGCGAAGCCGGCAGCATGACACCGTTACATGGTTCGGCGCCGGCTCTCTCGTGGCGAAACAATGAACACAATCCACGCACGGTGGCGGTGATTTCGTGAGCATTGGATCATGGTGCTATACGGTGGGCAGTAATGACTGTGCAACCCGCATCCCATGATTTCGGAGGTTGATTTCATGATCGCAACGGATGATCGGTTTCAAACCGATCGAACTCCGTTTGTTGCCGCAGGCGCCGTGACGGGCATCGGCAGTTTGCCTCACGCATCCGCGCCGGACGCGGTTCGCGAGATCGCACAATTCGCACCGGAAATCCCTTTCTGGCCCCAACTCCCGCAACGGTCGCAACGAGAAAGCATCATCGGCCAGGGCCTGGGAATCTTGGAACATTTCCTGGAGCCCCGCCGCGAAGGCCACGGATTTCAGGTGAAAGAAGGCCGGATCGATTCGGTAGTCGAAGCCCTCCACCGGAGCACGGGAGAATTGACCCCGGCCAATGGGTCGGGATTTCACGCCTTCGAAAAAGTGCTGTCCGCGGAAGGCTTCTCCTCGGCAATTGCCGTGAAGGGCCAGATTGAAGGCCCCATCACGCTCGCTGCCTATCTTTTCCACCAGGGCCGGCCGTTCCTGGCGGACCCCGCTTTATTCGCCGCCGTCGCATTCCATATCTCGCAGATCATCTGCTGGCAGATCGACCATTTGAGGCGTTCCGGGCTGCCCGTGTTGCTGTTTGTCGACGAGCCGGCTCTATGCTTGGAAGCGCCACCGGCCAATGCGGTTTCCGAGGAGCAGCGGCTCAATGCTCTTGCGGTCACGCTGAACGACGCTCGCGTGCGCGGAGCCTACGCGGGACTTCATTGCTGTGCGGCCCGCCCCTTCGGACGCATGCTCCGCGCCCAGCCGGATATCCTCTCGTTCGATGCCCACGAGGGACTGGAGTTGTTCTTCGCCGATCCTGGGACACGGGGCTTTGTGCAGCAAGGCGGGACCGTTGCGTTCGGAATCGTGCCCACGTTGTCGAGCTTGGACGGAATCGATGCAACGAGCGTTTTTATGCGCTGGCTGAAAGCGGCGTCTCTTACCGGCGACCCACAGCAACTGGCCCGGCAATCCATGATTACGGCGACCTGCGGATTGGGACTGCTATCGCCGGGCGCGGCCGCCGAGTCGTTCCGCTTGGCTCACGGAGTGAGCAAATTGGTCAGGTCTTTTGCTGGTCCGCTGGATCGTAGTTCAGATTAGGACCCAGCCATCGCTCGATCTCGGCGAGGCTCATTCCCTTGCGCCGCTGATAGTCAGCCACCTGGTCGCGTTCAATCTTGCCCAGGCTGAAGTAGCGAGATTCCGGGTGAGCGAAGTAGAGTCCGCTCACGCTCGATCCGGGCCACATCGCAAACGACTCCGTAATCCGCATTCCCGTGTTGGCCTGGACATCGAGAAGACGCCAGAGGGTGCCCTTCTCTGTGTGATCCGGACATGCGGGGTAGCCGGCGGCCGGTCGGATGCCCCGGTACTTTTCCTGAACGAGTTCGTCATGCGTGAGCCGCTCATCCCGGCCGTAACCCCACTCATCCCGAACCTTCTTATGGAGGCATTCGGCGAAGGCTTCGGCAAGCCGGTCGGCAATTGCTTCCGCCATGATGGCGTTGTAATCGTCATGCTCGGCCCTGAACCGGTCGCACAGCTCCTTCAACCCAATCCCTGTCGTGACCGCGAATGCGCCGATGTGATCCCGCAACCCTGAATCCTTCGGCGCGATAAAGTCGGCCAGCGAACGGCACGGCTCGTTGCCTTCCCTGTGAACTTGCTGGCGGAGGAAATGGAAACGTTCCAGCACCTCCGCGCGGCTGTCGCCTGTGTATAACTCGACATCGTCGCCCACGGCGTTGGCTGGAAACAAGCCGTAAACGCCGTGCGCGGTGAGCAGATTCTTGCCAATGATGGTGTCTAGCAAGGCATTGGCTTCGGTGAAGAGCTGCCGCGCCTGCGCGCCTTGTGTTTCGTGATCGAGGATGCGGGGGTAAACGCCTTTTAGCCCCCATGTGTGAAAGAACGGCGACCAGTCAATGAACTCGCGTAGCGTAGCAAGCGGGAAGTCGTGCAGCACACGCACGCCGGTAAAAGCCGGCGCCGGCAAATCTTCGGCACGCCACTCAATGGGTGTCCGCCGGGCACGCGCCGCGTCAAGCGCAACGGCCTTCAGACGGGGCGCGGCGTGAGCCTTGCGAACGGCCTCGTAGTCGGCACGGTGCTGGGCCACGAATACGGGCTTCAGATCGGAAGAG
>CAYUZM010001073.1:0-2514 GCA_964449665.1 uncultured Solibacteraceae bacterium | reverse complement strand
GCCTCCGGCGGCAAGCAGTGCGCCCATGAGGATGTACCAGAGCCAGCCGTCCCCGCCGCGCGTGGCGCAGATCATCCAAGCGCGCACCCACTGCGGAGCGCTCCAGCGGTTGACGCGCCGCATGAGCCGGTAATCGCGGCTGGCGATGTAATCTCGCACTGTAATAGCCAGCATAGCGCTCCTTCCGGGCGGTCCGCCCACCTCGATCATGAAGCCGCTATATGACAAAGCGTTAAAAAGGCGAAAAAACGCAGATGAATTCTTTTGTTTAGAGCGTTTGAGAGGCCCGGAGCGCTTGCCGAAGGCGGCGCCGTTGCCTACCATATGAACTTGCCCCGCCCGCGTGTGGATCTCGTCTATTTCAATGCCGGCGCCGGACATCGCAGCGCGACCCTGGCTTTGGAGGCCGTCCTCAAGCAGCAGGGGAGGCCGTGGGATATCCGGCTGGTGAATTTGACCGAGGTGCTCTCGCCGACGGACATCTTCAAGAAGGTGACCGGGCATGGGATGGAGGACATCTACAACGCCATCCTGAAGCGGGGTTGGACGCTGGGGACGAAGGAAGTCCTGCCGCTGATGCATGGTGTCATCCGCCTCTATCATTCCCAAACGGTGCAACTGATCGAGAAGTTCTGGAGAAACGACACGCCGGATCTTTTTGTTTCGCTGATTCCGAACTTCAACCGGGCGATGCTGGAAGCGCTGCGGAGGATTACGCCGCGGACGCCGCTGGTGACGATCATCACGGACATGGCGGATTATCCGCCGCACTTTTGGCTGGAGCCGCAGGAGCAGCATGTGGTGTGCGGGACGCGAAAGGCCGTGGAGCAGGCGCGGGCGATGGGGTATCGCGAGGAGCTGATTCATCCGGTGTCGGGGATGATTTTGCGGCCTACGTTTTATGACCTGCCGCAGTGGGACCGGGCGGCGGAGTTGGCGAAGCTGGGATTGGAGCCGGGGCGGGCGACGGGGTTGGCGTTGTTTGGCGGGCAGGGCGCGCCGGTGATGGTGGATCTGGTGAAACGGCTGCAGGGGGCGTCGAAGCCGGTGCAGTTGATTCTGATGTGCGGGCACAACGAGGGGCTGGCGGCGAAGTTGCGCAAGATGGAGACGCGGATTCCGGTGCACGTGGAGGGGTTCACGACGGAGGTGCCGAAGTTCATGGCGATCTCCGATTTCATGATCGGCAAGCCGGGGCCGGGCAGTATTTCGGAAGCGATGGCGATGAAGCTGCCGGTGATTGTGGAGCGCAATGCGTGGACGATGCCGCAGGAGCGGTACAACTGCGACTGGTTATTGGAGCGCGGGGCAGGGGTGGTGTTGCGGAATTTCAGGGAGATTGGTCCGGCGGTGGAGCGGTTGCTGGAGCCGGGGGTGTTGGAGGAGATGCGCAAGAACGCGGGGGCGGTGGAGAACCGGGCGGTGTTTGAGATTGCGGATATTTTGGCGGGGTTGGTGGGGGACGCAATTCAGCCGCAGATAAACGCAGATGGACGCAGATAATTGGACTGAACCCCTCGGCTGAGACACGGCGAACCGGCGCAGCTTTCCGCGTCCTTGCTGGCAGAGTCAAGCACCGCATCGTTCGATGGTTAGGTAGGCAATCGCACGCCGGACGGATTCGAACATCGGCGAGAGCGCAATCACCCACGCCAGAATGCCAATTGTGATCGACTCCAGGAATGCCCTCGCCGCGCACCGTGTTAGATTTGCCCTTCGACTGAAATACAGATAGAGAATTCTTCCTAAGAAGGCCGCTCCGAGCCCGGTGCAAACTGCATAACCGGCGATATCGGCTCGGCAAGAGGACATAGCCACAGTGGCTCTGGCCTCGGGCTCCGTCCGGCCGAGCGCTGCCGAATATATGAAGGCCTGTTCAACCCAGGTGGAGAAGGCTGCCACTGCGAGCATAAGGGATAGCAACATTGCCATGAGCGCCAAGGTGTCAATTAGAGTCTGGCGCTTCATTGCGGTGTATGCGACATCTTGCGACTCCAACAAGACTTACGAAGAAGCGGATGGAGTTGTTCGCGGGCAATGTTGCGAATTCACCGCCTCACCGGCGGGACCGCATTGATCGGGTCTTCCGGCCACGAGTGTTTGGGATAGCGTCGCGAGAGCTGGCGGCGGAGTTCGGGGTAGAGGCGTTGCCAGAAGCCGGCGAGGTCGGTGGTGGTTTGGACGGGGCGCATGTTGGGGGCTAGGAGTTCGATTAGAAGCGGCGTTCCATTGCCGATGCGGGGGGATTCCTTCATTCCGAAGAACTCTTGCAGGCGGGCGGCGACGACGGGGGGCTTTCCGGTTTCGTAGCGGACGGGGGCGGTGCGGCCGCTGGGGAGGCGGAGGCGGGCGGGGGTGTCGGCGAGGTCGCACGGGAGCCGGTTCGCGTTGGCGGTGGCGTGAACGGGCAGGCCCTGGAACCAGAGGCCCGGCGAGTTGTGGCTGATCGTGGTGCCCGGGAGCTGGAAGTGGCTGGGGTTGAACTCCTCGTAGAACCCCAGGGCGTCGTTCAGG
>CAYUZM010001072.1:0-2521 GCA_964449665.1 uncultured Solibacteraceae bacterium | reverse complement strand
GACGGTGTATTGGTTGTGGTCGGCGGTGATGGCGGCGCGGGCGGCCTCTTTGATCACCTCCGGCGCGGGGAAATCGGGGAAGCCCTGGGCGAGGTTTACGGCATCGTAGTTCATGGCGAGCCGCGTCATTTCGCGGATCACGCTTTCGGTGAACTGACGGGTGCGTTCGCTACGGAATCGGGGACGGGCGGGAGGCCGTCCGGCGGCTTGCACGGAGGTGCGGCGGGGGGCTTGCGTGGGGAGCGTCTGTTCCACTGCTTGAATCTAACATGCGTGCCGAACCGGAGGTCCCGCTGCCATAGAGTTTGCGATAGATGTCGGCGTTACGGAGCACGATTTGGATGTAGTCGCGCGTTTCCGAGAAGGGGAGGCACTCGATGAATTCGGCCTGTTCGAGATCGTCTCGCAACCAGCCGAGCCAGCGAACGGCGCGGGTCTTGCCGGCATTGTAGGCGGCGAGCGCGGCTTCGTATTTGTTGTCGAGCGAGGTGAGCAGCCAGCGCAGGTAGTAGGCGCCCATGTGGACGTTGACCTCGGGCTTGTAGAGCATGGAGCCGCGGAAGGGGCCGAGCTTGAGTTTGCGGCTGAGGTCGCGGCCGGTGCTGGGGAGAATTTGCGTGAGCCCGACGGCGCGCGAGCGCGAGACGGCGCGGGGGTCGAATTCCGACTCCTGGCGGATGAGCGCGGCGAGGAGGTTGGGGTCGATGGATTGCTGGGCGCTGCGCTTTTCCAGGTCCTCGCGGTAGGGCATGGGGAAGGCGAGGCGCCAAAAAGCTGGAGGGGCCTGGCGGAGGTCCCAGCTCAGGTAGCCGGGGGCGAGCGCCTTGATGCTGCGCACAGCCACGGCGTGATTACCGCGGCGTCCGGCCATTTGGGCGAGTTCGTGCGCGAGGGCGGGCCCTTTGCCGTCGGTGCGCGCGCCGAAGCGAAGCTCCTGTTCGGCCCAGTCGTCGAGGCCGGCCTGGGTGAGCAGGCGCGCGCGGTCGATACGGGAGCGGGTGGCGGCGTCGGCATGGAAGTCGGGCGGCGTGGCGTTGTCGCGGAGAACGCGCAGGTACTGCACGGTGGCGGAGGCGGGGCGTACGGAACGGAGCTTGGGATCGGCGAGGCGCTGTGTGGCCTGCACGTTGTAGTAGGAGTTGGGGTAGCGCGCGCCGATGGCGTCATAGAACGCGCGCGAGACGGGCGCTTCGTTGCGTGTTTCGTGGATGCGCCCCAGGAAGTAGAGCGCGGCGGAAATTTTGGCCGAGTCGGGGAAGCGTTCGAGGTGTTCTTCAAACAGACGCGAAGCCTTTTCGCGCTGGGTGAGGTAGCGATGCCAGGCGATCTTCCAATGGCAGTAGGAGGCGCGTTCGGCTTTGGGGAACAGTTCGGCGCAAGCGCCATAGAGCGGCAGGTAGCGTTCGGGCTCATTGCGCACGAGGTGGGTATCGGCGAGCGCCACCGACGCCTTGAGGAGCCAATCCGATTGCGGGTGGCGGGAGCGCAACTGTTGCCAGGTTTCGAGCGCGTCGTCGAAGCGATCGAGACGGCGCTGGCATTGCAGCATGTAGTAGAGCCGTTCGGCGTCTGCGGCCGGGGTGGGCACGTCGAGCGCGGACAGGTAGTCGATGGCGGGCTGATTTTCCGAGCGGAAGTAACGGGCCACGCCCAGCAGAACGCGAGCGATATCGCGTTCTGGCCCGCCCATTTCCTTTAGCCCCTCGTTGAGTTCGGCGATGGCGCGGGCGGCCTCGCCGCTGGCCATGAGGGTGCGCGCTCGGCCCAGGACTTGTTGCGCCAAGGGGGGCGGATAGCGGTCAGCCAATTGTTGCCGGAGCCGCGCGAGGGCGGCGCCGGCGTCCGGGGCCTCCGACGAGAGCGGAAATTCGAAGTAGACGCGCTGATATTGGAGTGCGGCCGATCCGAGTTGGTTGGCGGATTGCAGGGCGCGGGCAAACAGGATGCCGCCGATCGAGGGCGGAACCAGTTCGAGGTTCGGTTGGAGTGCGCGGACGGCAGCTTCGGGGTTGCCCGCTTCCATATAGGCCCAGGCGGCCACTTGCAAGGCCTGTGCGTCGGCGGGCGAGCGTCCGGGATGGGCGAGAACTTGCAGCGCTCGCGCGGCGGCGGCGGCCGGATCGGCCATTCGGACTGCCTGGGCGGCGAGCAACTGCGCATAGTCGGACAGGCTAGGGACGCCTTTGGCCGCTGCGTCGGCGGCTTGCGCCACACCGGCCACGCGGTTGCCCTGCATGTCGGCGTAGGCAAGCGCCAATTGAGCGAGCGCGCCCTGCTGATCGCGGGCATGGGCGGTGGCGAAGCGGGTCAGCGCGGCGCGGTTAGCGGGCGTGGGCGCGGACTGATAGGCCGTGGAGAGCGTGGCGAGGGTTTGCGCCAGGCATGCGCTGGCGGATAGCAGAACCAGGATGCACGGTCGGTAACTCATGTCAGACCAGCGGCCCCGGAACGCCTGCGCCAATCAATATTTCGGCATCTTTGGCCAGTGTCTTTACGAAGTCCCCGTGAAAATAGCAGACCA
>CAYUZM010001071.1:0-2524 GCA_964449665.1 uncultured Solibacteraceae bacterium | reverse complement strand
GTCCGAGGAATCCAGCTCGCGCGAGATCTTCATGGCGATCGGAACGATCTCGGCCCGCCGGAACCGCTGGACATCAAACGGCGACGGCCGCGAAACCTCGTCGAGCGCGAGCAGCGTATCGAGCCGCGACGCGGCCCAGGTTTGTACAGGGCGCGCGGAGTCCCACTTGGTTTGCCAGCCGTTGGCGACGGCAGCCTTATATTGCGGGCTGTCCAGGAAGAGCATTCCCAGGGTCAGGATGGTGACGGCGATGGGCGTCCACGGATCGGTGGTCTCGTCGCGCATCCCGAGAATGCGCCGGACGCGTGAAACCAGGTCGCCGCCATTGGCGGCCAGGGCCATGGCCGGCAGCGAAGCCCGGCTCTCTTCCAGTGCCACCAGTGTGCGGGCGTACAGCACGGGATCGCCGCAGAGGGAAATGGCGATGTCGTCGCAGCAGTGCTCGCGTTCGGTGCGCACGCGCGCGGAGAGCCACCAGACCGCCGGGTGATAGAAGAGCGCGGCCTCGACGGCCCGCTGCAGGAAGTTGACCAGCGCATCGTGGCGGCGGACGTGGGCCAGCTCATGCGCCAGCAGCAGTTCGGCCTGCTCGGGCGAGAGTCCCATCATGTGCATCGGCATCAGAATGACCGGGCGCAGCCAGCCGACCACGGCGGGCGCATCCACGCGGCGCGTGAACGTCAGGCGCACACGGCGGCCGACGTTCATGAGAATGCGGAGCCGTTCCACATGGCAAAGCCAGTTGACGGGCGTGGCCTGAGCGGAGGAACGGCGCCAGCGCAGAGTCATCGTCCAACCGGCCAGCAGCCGGAGGGTGAGCAGCGTTGCGCCGGCAAACCACGCGGCCACCAGGAAGGGCATCCAGTCCTGCGGCAACAACGGCGCGGGCGCCGCCGTTTCTATCCAGGTGGATTCCACCCAAACCGCGCCGGGCGCTCCCACCTGCGGGCCGGGCGCGCTGGACAGCCAGGCGAACGTGGCGATCGGGGCCAGCGCCATCGCAAGCAGAGACAAACAGGCCACGGCGTAACGCCGTTCGGCGGAGGAGTCGCGCAGCTTCCACAGCAGCCCCTTGGCCACGGCGGCGGCCAGCGCCCCCTGCCAGAGGAAGTGCAGCAACGTCTGGCCGAGCGTTTCCACCTGGGCATCCATGCCGAGCCATTGGGCGGTGAATGGGGTGATCATGACTTCCTCCCGGTTTCGTATTCGTCGAGCAGTTTGCGGAGTTCGGCCACCTCTTCGCGCGAAGCTTTCTTCGCCGAAAGAGCGCCGAGCAGGAGACTACGCGCGGAGCCGCCAAAGGCGCGCTCCAAAAGATGCCCGGCAATCTGCGTTTGCGTGCGCTCTTGCGGCTGGCAGGCCGAGTAGATGTGCGAACGGGCGCTCTCGTCGCGATCAACCAGGCCCTTCTCGGCCATGATCTGCATCAGCTTGAGCGTGGTGGTGTATTGAATGGCGCGCTCTTTGGAAAGGACGTCGTGCACCTCGCGCACGGTTGACGGGCCGAGGCGCCAGAGCACACTGAGAATTTCCAGTTCCGAGTCCGTCGGACGCGGCAGGTTGGGTGGGTTGGGCATGGGCAGCTCCACATTACTACGAAGTGTTTCGTACTGTCAACGAAGATCTTCGTACGTAATGACGGTGAACATCGGGCGGGGTTAGGGCGTGGCGAGAAATTTTCGAAAATGTGCCGGGCGCTAGTTCGCCGGGCGGACGTGCTCGCGCCAAACTTTGCCAAACAGGTGGAACGCGGTGGCGGTGCTGGGTTTGAACACGAAGCCCAGCAGTCCGACTGCCGCCCATGCCAGGTAGACATAAGTCACGTACTCGTGGATGTGGCCGGCGATGAAGCCGAGGGTGCCAGGTCCGGGTGTAATCGGCGAGAAGGCAAACTGAATGGCCCATAGGCCGAACAGGGCGGAGGCTTCCCACCACACCATCTTCATGTTCACCAGGAAGATCATGCCCACCAGCGACTGGCCGATGGTCATGAGGATTTCCAGTTCCTGATGCTCGTCGAAGGGGATAGAGGAGATCGAGCCGCGGCTGATCGAATAGACGATCGGCAGCATGGCGGTGAGCAGCGTCCACTGGTTGATGTTGCTCGACACCATGTTCATCAGCGCCATGGGCGCTTTCTTGATGGTGCGGGCCCAGTAGAAGGCGCTCACTTTTTCCGGGAACTCGCTGACGAACGGGGCGACCCACTGCACAAAGACGAAGCTGGGGATGCCGAGCATGGCCGAAACGGCGAGCAGGCTGCCGAGGAACGGCTCGGCGGCGTAGTAGATGAGGCCGCCGCCGGCGGCGAAGAGGCCGATGATGGCGGCATTGCGGACCATGCGGGGCGACTTCACGACGGCGCGGGGAATGCGGTCGAGCTCTTCCAGGTCGCCATGTTCCTGTGGCGGCATGTGCGAGAGGATCCAGAGGTAGACGACGTAGATGAGGATCAGGACCAGCGCGTCCCACACGCTGAGGGACGCCTTCCACCAGATGAAGAACGCATAGATGAGCGGTACCA
>CAYUZM010001070.1:0-2540 GCA_964449665.1 uncultured Solibacteraceae bacterium | reverse complement strand
ACCCGCACGCCCACAACCTCCGCCGCAACGTCTACCCCTTCGACGCCGGCCGCCTCAACAGCAACATTCAGGAACCCATAGCCGACCCCTTCCGCGACGCCCGCTTCGACCTCTGGGAGAACTTCCCCTACTTCCTCAGTAACTCCGGCTACGCCACCGGCCTCGCCGGTAAGTGGCACTTAGGACCAACTAACCCCGGCTTCTTTGACTACTTCAAAGGTTTCAACTCCCAACTCCGCCACTGGGTCGGCGAACCCCACCAATCCGCCTGGCGCCCCGATATCCACACGGACGACTCCATCCGCTTCATCGAACGCAACTCCGGCCAGCCCTTCCTTCTCGAAACCAGTTACTACGCCCCCCACGAACCCATCGATCCGCCCCGCGCGTGGCTCGAAAAATTCCAAGGCGTCGAACACGCCGCCTACTACGCCACCGTCGCCAACTTAGACTGGAACGTCGGCCGCATCCTCGACACCCTCCGCAAAACCGGCGCCTACGACAGCACCCTCGTCATCTTCACCGCCGACCACGGCCGCACCTGGATCGACCGCCCCGGCTCGGCCGAAGGCATCTGCCTGCCCTACGACGAAGTCTCCCGCGTCCCCCTCATCCTCCGCCACCCGCGCCTGCTCCCCATTGGCCGCACCTGGCGCTCCGGCGTCACCACCGCCGACCTCATGCCCACCATCATGGAAGCCGCCGGCGTCGGCCTCGCCCAAACCCCAACCGACAGCCCCCCCGTCCCCGCTATCCCATCCCCCAGCTGGAGCGCCGAACTCCGCTCCGGCCACGACAACTGGTCCCGCGACATCGTCCTCCAGAATATCCCCCAACGTGGCATCCAAGATTCCTACTACGACGAACGCGCCCTCCGCACCGAACGTCACAAACTCATCCTCCGTAAGTTCGACGTCCGCCCCTCGCTCCGCCCCGGCGAACTCTACGACCTTACCGCCGACCCCGCCGAATCCCACAACCTCTACGCCACCCAACCCGCCACAGTAAAGGACCTCGCCCGCCGCCTCGCCACCTGGGGCCGCACAAACAACGACGCGCTTGCCGTCGAACTCGGCGCCTGGGCATCGTAGTGCGATCTGGCTGCCGCTCACCACCGCAAGATGGGCGCGCCAAAATATGTCACAATAGCCCGTCAATTTCCAATTCCTCTTGGCAATCACCCCTATGTCTGAAGTGGCGCTCGAACTCATCGCCGGGAACAAAGAAACGCGCGATCCGTCCCTCGACCTCGGCATGTGCGGGCTAACCGAACTTCCCCGCGAAATCGGCGAGCTCGTCTGGATCGAATCTCTCTCTCTCTCATCCAGACAGGAAGTTTGGGACGGTGAAGAGTGGCGATTGTTGGAGCTCCCCAACCCCTATTACGGCGATGAGAATGAGTTCGCCGAGGGCTTCCTCGCAACGGGCATCGAAACGCTGCTACGTCTCAAGAACCTGCGGAAACTCTTTCTCTCAGGCGTCTGGATCACGGATCTCTTCCCCTTCTCAGTGCTGCCGTCGCTGGAAACACTCGATATTTCCAACACGCCCGTCATTGACCTCTCACCGCTCGCCCGACTCGCGTCTCTGCGCGACCTCAATATCAAGGGCAACCGGGTAACCAATCTCGCGCCACTTGCCCACTTAACCGATCTCCAATCCCTCCACCTGGGCGCAACCCGAATCCGTAACCTTGCGCCGCTCTTTCGCCTCAGGGCCCTCCGTGCGCTGAACCTGTTCAAAACCCAAATTACGGATCTAGCGCCCCTCTCCAATCTGACCGCATTGCAGGCACTGAACGTTTCAGAAACCTCCATCACCAGCATCGCGCCTCTGCGCCGTCTCACGACAATGCAAAAGCTCGATCTCTTCGGCACGGCAATTTCCGAACTCGCGCCTCTCGCGCGCATGAAAGACTTGCGGTCGCTCGATGCGTCGCACACGCCGGTGAACGACCTCGCCCCACTGGCGGACCTGTCGGCGTTGCGATCGCTCAATGTCCAAAACACCCAGATCGTCGACCTCGCGCCTCTGGCCGGTTTGTCAGCCTTGCAAACACTGAATATTCGAGACACTCAGATCGCCCAACTTACTCCGTTGTCAGGCTTGGCCGCCTTGCATACGATCAATGCTTCTCACACGCCCGTGAGCGACCTGTCGCCGCTAACTTCCCTGATCAGGGGTGGTGTCCGCGTACGGATGCGGTCACCTGAGAGACCTGACGGCATCATTGTTGAGGACTGCCCGCTCACGAACCCGCCAAGCGAAATCGTCCACCAAGGGAATGAAGCCATCCTGAACTATTTCCGCGAACGGGAGTCCGGCGTCGATCATTTGTATGAAGCCAAAATGCTCATCCTCGGCGAAGGTGGCGCCGGCAAGACCAGCCTGCTCCGGCGTCTCTTTCAACCCGATTTGCCGCTGCCCACCGAAAAGGAGACCACCAGGGGCATCGCCATCCATCGGCACGAGTTCCCACTCAAGAACGGCCGGCGCTTCCGCCTGAATGTCTGGGATTTCGGCGGACAGGACATTTACCA
>CAYUZM010001069.1:0-2543 GCA_964449665.1 uncultured Solibacteraceae bacterium | reverse complement strand
ATGTGCCTGCCGGCAGTGTGACAGCTTTCCTCGGCCGTAATGGCGCCGGTAAGAGCACCACGATTAAGATGCTACTTGGCATGATTGCTCCCACTTCGGGAAGCGGCTCGGTATTAGGGGCGCGCATCGACGTGGCCGCAGAAAGCCTCGAAATTCGCCGCAAAGTCGCCTTTGTAGGAGAAGACAAGGGCTTATATGCCTACATGACGGTTCAACAGCTGATCCGTTTCACCCGTTCCTTCTATAGCGACTGGCAACCCCAAATTGAGGCCAAGCTTTTGAGACAGTATGCGCTGCCACTGAACCGCAAAGTCAAAGCACTCTCCAAAGGCATGCGGACGAAGCTCGCGTTGTTGCTGGCCCTTTCCCGCCGGCCTAAATTGCTGATTCTCGACGAACCGACCGAAGGACTGGACCCCGTGTCCATTGAAGAACTTCTACAGTCCCTCTCTGGATCAACCGCGGAAGGCACAACAGTCTTTTTCTCATCACACCAGCTAAGCGAAGTGGAGAGAATTGCCGACGAGATTCTCATCCTCGACCACGGGAACCTCGCCATGTCGTTCTCCATGGACCAGTTGCGCGAGAGCTACCGCTGGGTGAACGCCGGCTTTGACAGGCAACCCCCGAGCTCGGAATTTCAGATCCCCGGTGTCGAACACTCACATACAAAAGGACGCCAGGTTATCGCGCTTGTCAAAAGCGACGCTGAGCGCGTCGCCCGGCACGCCAAGCAACTCGGGGCAGTCTCCGTCGATATCGAACCGGCGACGCTTCGGGAGGTTTTCCTCGAGACTGTTAGGGACGCCGGTTGATGCTTTGGTATAAGGCGTGGCGCGAAACCCGGAACCGGTTCGTGATGTCGGTGTTAACGCTGATATGGGTGTGCGCGGTCATTCTGGTCCTACAACACCACTCCCGTTTTCAGTCTTCTCCGCCAATGGACTATGCGGCGTATGTCTGGAATGCGATCTACAAAGATTATGTCCGTAACCTGTTCATCGTGCTGGTGATGGTTCTCGGGTGTGGGGGACTGCGTCAGGAACAGGTTTCCGGGACGGCGGGGTTCACGTTGGCCCTGCCTGTCCGCCGGTCGCATCTGGTGATGGTGCGCGCCGCCGTCGGCATCCTGGAGGTGACGATCGTGGCGTTGGTCCCGGCCGTCGTCATCCCCATTCTGTCCCAGATCACCGGCGAGCACTACGCAGCATCGCAAGCCTTCCAATTCGCTTTTATATGGGCCTGCTGCGGAGTTCTGATCTTCGGTCTCGCTCAGTTTCTGTCCACGCTCATTCCGGGCGTGGCCTCCGCTTGGATTACGTGCTTCCTTGCGATCATGCTCTATACCTCGATTGTCAATGTCTCAGCGCTCGACAAATATCCGGGTCTCGACTGCTTCAAGATCATGAGTGGAGCGCGGCTCGCCTATTTCAGCCCCTCCAGCCACGCCATCGTTGGTCCCCTGCCGTGGCTGCCACTGGCCGTGATGGTCATTCTCGGCGTTGCCTGTCTTGCGCTGGCGGCGCGCATTCTCGAATCCAGAGATCTCTCCTGACCTATAGAGGTGCCTATGATGCTCTACTACAAGGCGTGGATGGAAAGCAGGTCCCGATTTCTGATCGGCCTCGGCGTGGTTACCGCCCTCTGCTTGACTTTCGTTCTGTTTCACGAGCACTTCCGATCGCGCATGCCAGTCGCACGGGGAGTGTTATCTTACTCGGACTTCATCTATCTGCGCGTTTACGGCGGATTCGTTCGCGGGATCTTCCTTTTCATCGCGCTCGTTCTGGGTCTGGGAGGACTCAACAGCGAACGAGCACGGAACACGCTGGCCTTCACGCTGGCCCTGCCGGTCCGCCGCGGCTATCTGCTCGCCACCCGCGCCATAACCGGACTGGCTGAAGTCGCGCTTCTGGCGTTGCTTCCGGCGCTACTGATCCCCGGACTTTCCGCTGGAATCGGGCAATCGTACGCAGGCTCTCAATCCTTCAGCTTCTTCGTGTTGTGGGTCGCCATCGGCTGGGCCGTCTTCGCCTCGGCTTTCCTTGCATCTTGTTTGTTCGAGAACGACTACTCCGCCCTTACCGCCTCCATCATCGCTTTCTATATCTACCCGCTCGTCGTCGCCAGGACTCCATTTCTCCGGCCATACCCATTGCACATCCACTACATCATGAACGGAACGGGAATGCCGTACCTTGACGCCCGAACCCACAGCTTCATCGGGCCGATGCCATGGGCGATTCTGAGCGGAGTCATGTTGGTCTCATTGATTCTGTTCGCCGTTGCCGCCAGATTCTCAGCCAGGGTGGAACGATGGTAGCCCACCGTCCCTGAACGGTTCGATTCGCTGTCGCGGCTGCGGCGACGGCGGGCAAACGCTAAGGTTACCGCCTGTCCCAGCTCGCTGCTGGTCGGCCATCCGGACGCGATCCAATTGACCGGTCGTCCCCAAATCGCAAACTCACCGCCTCACGCACCGACTACACTACCCGTCCCGCGCCGAGCCCCCCACCACCCCCACGCTATACTGAAAGCATCAC
>CAYUZM010001068.1:0-2543 GCA_964449665.1 uncultured Solibacteraceae bacterium | reverse complement strand
TCGCACACTCCTTGCGAAGCGCGCGGACGGTTCTACGGCAGAGGCAGCTTCACCGCCGCGCGCGATTTCATGCTGGCCTTCGCCGCTTCAATAATTTCCACAACGTCTACGTTGATGTCCAGGCTCACCATCGGATTTAACATCTTGTTCTCCCGGATGGCCGCGATCATGTGCGCGATGGGTTCGGCGTTCTCCGGCGCCAGCGCCTGCAGCGGCTGTTCTTCTCCGGGGGCGCGGCCTTTGCGATACTCCAAACGGTCGCGAGTCATGTGCAAGCTGGCGTCAAGGCCGAAGACTTCGAGGTCCTGGAAACTCCGCGGCAGATCCCAACTTCCTTCGAAGAGACCGACTCCGTTCTTGTAGCCGAGAATCATCGTGGAGTTGTCTTCCACCTTCGGGAACGTTTCAGGCCGCAGGTGATTGACATGGGCATAAACGGTCTCCGGTTTTCCGAGGTACCAGAGGCTCCATAGAGCGTTGTAGCAGCCGAAGTCCATCAGTGCGCCGGCGCCGTTCTTCACGGGGTCGGTCAGCCAATGAAAGAAGTACTGGTTGCGCGGCCCTTGTGAACCCGGACCGCCGTGCCCCACGACGCCGCGCAGGCGCCACACCTTGCCCAAGGCGCCGGCGTCTGCCTTCGCTTTGGCCATGTAGTTGGTGGCCCACCAGGCCATCTGGTAGTTGGTCAGCACGACAATGCCGCTCTTCTTGGCGAGGTCCCGGATGGCGCGCGCGTCGGCGAGCGTGGAGGCAAGCGGCTTTTCGAACATCACGTGGATCTTCCGCGCGGCACAGAGTTTCACGATGCGCAGGTGATCGTTGTTCGGCGTGAACGCCCAGACGATGTCGGGCTTGGCCTGATCGAGCATTTTGGCGGCATCGGCGAAGATGATCGCCTCCGTGGCGCCCATTTTCACGGCTTCGGCGATGAGAGCGGGATTGGTTTCGGCGATGCCCACCAGGCGCGCCGGCTTGCCTTCAATCATCTTGGGCAAGTGGCCCCAGACATGAGAGTGCTGCAGGCCGATGACGGCAATTTTTGCATCCTGGGCGGCGGCGAGCGTCATCCACGAAAAAATGAGTACGAAGAGTCGATTCATATAAGGTTGGTCTACCTCGGGATTTTACACCCGTCGGCTTGCCACCGGTCCCCTGGCTGGCCTAGAATTCTGAGATCTCGGAGGGATTCGGCAGCGCTGTGCGGCCGTTGTGGAGCCGGCTTTTCGGCCGCCGCAACGATGGTACAGTAGGAGCCATTAATCGAGAGGAGGGTCCCGCAAGGGACCTGGGAAGGCCTATGAATAGATTGCCTCTTGGCTTCATTCAGAAGTTCCTTTGCGTGGGAGTGGTGGCCGCCTCGGGTGCATACGCACAAGATGCGTCGGCGCAGGCGAGCAGGCTGGAAGCCGAGGGAGACGCCGCCGGCGCACAGCGCGTGTTACGCGACGCCGCGCAGGATGCTTCCGCCACGCCACTGCATCTTCTCGCCTACGCCGAATATCTCGACCGCTATCGCAATCCCGGCGCGCGGGCTGCCTACGAGAAGGCGACCGCCGCACTGCCCGCGGGCGCCGCAAAGACCGCGGCCATGCGCCGGCTGGCGATTCTGAATTTGTTGGCCGGCGATCGCGCCGCCGCTCAGAAGCACCTCAGCGCCTATCGCGCGACCGGAGCGACCGATCTGGCCGCGAACATTCCGGCGCCGGCTCCCGAAGAGATCCTGACGTCAACCATTCCCGGTCCGTTGCCATCTTTTGCCCGAATGGCCGCACTTTCTCCCGACCTCAAGCCGGACGAGCTACTACCGGCCCTGGCGCGCAATGTCGTCACCAACGGGTACCAGGCGTCGAACTCCAGCGAGGGATTGGAACAGACCGAATACCTGAAGCTGGTGTTCCGCTATATGGCGCAGGCCCGCGAGTTGGAAAAGCTTGCGGGGGAATCAAAGGTTCTCAAAATCGAAACCTGCGACACACCGCAAACGGGCGAGTTGCTGAAAATTCTTGGCTATCGCATGCGTGGAGCGTGCGGCGGCGAGGTGGTATTGGAAACCGTGAACGCAAGCCGCGCGTTTCTCACCATCGACTCCGGTTTTCCGCTGGCGGAGTTGGAAGTGGCGTTGCGCAACAACCGTCTGTTCTCTTACGATTTCCAGCCGACAAAGGTTCCCGTATTGTTCGGCCCTGAATATTGGATGTCGGCCGAGAAAGAAAAGAAGGAGTTCATCGATACGTTCCTTTCCGATCCCTCGTTGTGCCGCCTCTATCTGGGGCTCTCCAAGCTCGATGCGCACACCGCGGCCGAGATGAAGAAGGCGATCACGATTCAACGCCTGCGGGCGTTCGCGCACGTGCTCGACTTCTTTGGCGGCATGTTTGTCGTCCGCAACGGCAGAGCGATGGTGCCAGGCAACGCGGCCACGATCGCCGCCTGGTCCGATCTGGTGGGAACGGGGCCGGACAAGGGTGTCGAGTTCTACGACAAGCTGATCGCGAAAGACGACGGCTGGCTCACGAGCTATTTCGATTCACTGATGAGGATCG
>CAYUZM010001067.1:0-2548 GCA_964449665.1 uncultured Solibacteraceae bacterium | reverse complement strand
GCTGGTGCGGGCGCGGTTTTCGAACGGGAAGGAACTGAAGAAGTGAGCGGCTCAGACGGGCAAGGTTTGGTGGTGATGAAGTTCGGCGGCACGAGCATGGGCTCGGCGGACCGGATTCAGGTGGCGGCGCAGTTGAGCGCCGGGGAACGCAAAGCTCGGCCGGTGGTGGCCGTGGTGTCGGCGATGTCGAAGGTGACGGACCTGTTGCTCGACACGCTGCGGCATGCCGAGGGCGGCGACCGCGAAGGCATGGAGACGAACATCGCCACGCTTGCCACTCGGCACTACGAGACGTGCGCGGAGTTGCTGCCCGACGGGGCGCAGGGGCCCGTGCGCGTGGGCATCGACGAGCTGGTGGCCGAGTTCAAGCGCATCGCGAGCGGCGTGCTGATGTTGGGCGAGCGGCCGGCACGCAGCGTGGACGAGGCCGTCGCCATTGGTGAACGGTTGTCGGCGCTGCTGATGGCGAGCTATTTGCAGTCGCAGAACATTCCCGCCGTGGCGGTGAACGCGCGCGAGGTGATTGTCACCGATGCGGTGTTCGGCAATGCCACGCCGTTGATGGGGCCGACGCGGGAGAAGGCGGCGGCGGTGTTGCTGCCGTATTTGGAGAAGGGGTTGCTGCCCGTGGTGACGGGCTTCAATGGCGCGACGGCCGATGGGCGCGCGACGACGTTGGGGCGCGGTGGTTCGGACTTTTCGGCGTCGATTCTGGCGGCGTCGCTCGATGCGGCCGAGCTTTGGATCTGGAGCGATGTGGACGGCATTCTTTCCGCCGATCCGCGGCTGGTGAAGGGCGCTCGTGTGTTGGATGAGGTGACCTACGCCGAGGCGGCCGAGCTGGCGTATAACGGCGCGAAGGTGCTGCATCCGCGTACGCTCGCGCCATTGGTATCGCGGCAGATTCCGGTGTGGAGCAAGAACAGCTTTGCGCCGGAGAAGCCGGGGACGAAGATTGTGCCCGCGATTGCGAATCCGACGGGGCCGCGCGCGGTGACGTCGATGGGCAACGTGGCACTGGTGAGTTTGGAGCCTTCGAGTCCGGAGCTGACCGGCACGAAGCTGATGGGGCGCGCGTTTGAGGCGCTCTCGGCGAGCGGGGCGGAGGTGCTGGCGCTCACGAGTTCGAGTTACCGGCAGAGCTTCTGCTTCCTGATTCGCAAGGATGAGTTGGGGACGGCGCTGCAGGCGCTGGAGTCGGCGCTGTCGCTTGAGTTGGCGCATGGGTACGTGAAGCCGATTGAAGTGGACACCGAAGTCGGGCTGCTGGCGATTGTCGGCGAGGGCATGCGCGGCGTGACGGGCATGGCGGGTCGGATCTTTACGGCGGTGTCGCGCGAGGGCGTGAACGTGATTGCGATTGCGCAAGGGTCGAGCGAATTGACCATCGCGATTGTGGTGCGCCGCGAGGGCCTGGAGAAGGCCGTGCGCGCGGTGCATGAAGAGTGCGGGATGGGGGCGTAGGCTAAGCAGGGAAGCTATACTTGCTCCCATGTCTCGCGATGCGGTTGGCGTGCTTACCCGCCTTGCGGCATCCGCCGTGGGTGCGAGCGTGGGTGGACCGCTTGGCGCGTGGTGTTGTGGCGTGGCGGGGCAGTTTCTGACGAAGGAAGCAGCCACACATCTCTCCGGCCTGATCACGGGGGGTACGAGCACCTTCCAGTCGGTTGCCTCGAACTACTGCTATGACAAGCTGAAGGACCTGCTCATCGTTCCTTCACCGGCACCGATGCAACATGCGGTGGAAACGGCGCTGGCGCGCGCGCTGGCAAAGGCGGAATCAGAGGGACATCCCGATTGGTTCAGTAATTGGCAGCGGCGGCTGCGTCACGGTCCTTTCCTGTTCGGCGAGTGCAGCGCGGTCTATCGTGAGTTCCTTGGCCAAGCGGGAGAGTCCGGAGCAGAGGCGCACGACGCCGCGCTCGAGCAGCTTCACATCCGGCTCATGGAGCGTCTCGACTTTGAGGCGCGAGCCATGGATGGAGGTGTGCCGGAAGAGCGCTCGATGCCGGAGGCGCTGCGTGCGTTCGTTCGGAACGACCTGCCTTCGCTGGTGGATGCGGAGTTGACGCTCGTGTTCGCCGAGGACGGCCACAAGGCGGCTTGGATTGCGACCGAGCGAAGCAGTCCGTATTTCCCATGCGTTTCGATTCCGCCGCAGCCGATCAGCGTTCCATCTTTCTCAAGAAGAATGAAGCTTGTGATGTAGCGTTCAAGTTCGATATCAGGTAAACCGCAGAGCGTGAGAAGCGTTCGGACAGCTTCGAGGTCGGCGATCAATCCGCGGGGCAGAATCACTCCGCCCTGAAGGTCCGGTTTCATTCCGAACACCGTGATGCTTTTTATCTTTGGGATCGTTCTTTCTTGCGTGAGGTTTTTCACTTGCAATACATCCGTGATCTCTTTCGGGATGCCGATCGTCTTATCCTTATCGATGCGAATGGAGACGAATCCCACCTGTGCTGCCACACCGAGATAATCTTCTTTCTGCATGGCGCCCGTCACGCAGCCTGCCCACAGTTCTGCGGCGCGCCTGAGGGATGGTTGT
>CAYUZM010001066.1:0-2554 GCA_964449665.1 uncultured Solibacteraceae bacterium | reverse complement strand
GCGTAGCGGAAGCCTGTGTGTCGCACTGAAACACTTGCGCGGACAGGAACTGTGAGAAAAGTAACAATAAGGCAATTAGATTGACAAAATGGTATTTCATAGGTCTAAGCCCGGTAGGAGCGAGGGATTAGGCTAGCAACAGAACGAGGCTAAGTCAAGGTAAGAGGGTACTAATGCAAGCCGCCGCGGTGGTCATCAGGTTCACTGGCGACCGCCGCGGCGGGATTGGGTGTGGCTGGGAGACGGTGTTACTGCTTCTTCTTGCCTTCGCCGCGCGGGCGGCGGGCGGGCATGGTTTTCCAGTCGGGGGCGGCGATGCCGTTGAGGTCGTAGACGACCTGGCCGGCGCGGACGGTGAGTTGGGCGGTGATCTTTTGGGTTCCGTCCATGCGTCCGCCGAAGCTATCGATGTAGCTGAATTTGCCCTGGTCGACGGAGAGCACGGTGACGTCGGCTTCAGCGCCTTCGGTGAGGTGGCCGAGTTCGGGGTGTTTGATTTCCTTGGCGGGCTGCCAGGTGGAGGCTTCGATGACCTTGTTCAGGGGCATGCCGAGCACGAGCATCTTCGACATGGTAGTGGCCATGTCCTTCATGCCGGCGTTTTGCGAGCCGGTGTGGAGGTCGGTGGAGATGGAGTCGGGCCAGAAGCCGGCGTCTTTGGCGGCGTGGGCGACGTGCCAGGAGAAGCTCCCGCCGCCATGGCCGACGTCGAACAGGATGCCGCGGCGGCGCCCCTGGAGCATGGCCGCGTTGAGCTTGCCGTCGACCATTTCATCGCGGAGTCCGCTGAAGCAATGGGTGTAGAGATCGCCGGGGCGGAGCTTTTCGGTGAAGAGAGTGCCGATGGGGCGTTCGGGGTGATTGTTGCCGAAGTCGACCATGACGGGGACGTCGAGGCCTTCGGCGGCTTTGACGGCGCGTTCGACGGCGATCCAGTCCTTATGGGTGTAGTGAGCGGTTTTGACTCCGACGACATGGGTCTTGTTTGCCTTGCCGACGCGGATGGTGTCTTCCACACTCATGTCGTTGTTGTCGCTTTCGGAGGTGAGGCCCATGCCGCCGCCGACGATGTTGAGCATGGCGAAGACGCGGGTTCTGGCGCGGACGATGACGCGGTCGCGGAAGTCCTCAAAATTGCGGGAGCCGGAGGTGCCGGCGTCGACGACGGTGGTGACTCCGGTGCGGAAGGTATAGCCGTCGGGGTAGACGCTGAGGTCGCCCGCGTAGGCTTTGTTGCCTGTTCCGGCGTAGACGTGGACATGGATATCGATGAGGCCGGGGGTGACGAGGAAGCCCTGCGCGTTGGCGACGCGGCGGGCTTCGGCGGCCGGGATGTTGGCGGCCACCTTGGCGATTTTGCCGGCGGCGATGGCGACATCGAGCGGGGCGTTGCGGTTGTTCTTGGGATCGACGACGGTGCCGCCCTTGATGAGGAGATCGTATTGGGGAGTTTGCGCCGATGCGAGGGCGATGAGGCCGAGAGCCGCGGCGGCGATGCGGAGAGGATGCATAGGGTGAGTGTAGAACGGTTGGCCGGGGACGTGGTGGGGGGCGGATTTCGGCGGAACTTTTCAGTAGGCGATCCGTATTGGATGACTATGAGAGCGCAATCCTTGTCGGCGGCGGTGTATCGGGCGGTGGTGCGTGTGGGGGTGGCGTTTGTGGCAGTGATTGCGACAAGCGGTGCGGTGTTTGGCGCCGACAGCGCCTCCACCTGCCGGGAGGGGTTTGAGGTGAATGCGGCGGGGGTGCGGGAGCTGGCATTGAGTGTAAAGCCAAGCGAAGTGCGCATACTGGGGACGCCGGACAAGAAAGTGCGGGTGCGCTGTGAGATACCGGAGGGGCGCGACCCGGGGCAAACGAGGATTGAATGGTCGGGCGGAGTGAGTTCGGCTCGGCTGACGATTCACGGCGGCGGGAACAGTGATTACGAATTTTGGATCGAGGTTCCGGAGAGCACGGACCTGATGGTGCGGGTGAAGGCGGGGGACGTAAGCGTGCGCGGGGTGGCGGGGAATAAAGATATCGAAATGATGGCGGGGGATTTGGAGATCCAGTTGGGCAGGCCGGACGATTATTCGACCATCGACACGTCGGTGAGGGTGGGGGATTTGAGGGCTTCCGCGTTTGGGAAGCACAAGGGCGGGTTTTTCCGTTCGTTCACGCGGCACTGTTCGCGGGGCAAGTACAAGTTGCACGCGAGTTTGTTTGTGGGGAGTTTGCGGTTGGAGTAAGGGGGGCCGCGCCGGGAGTTTGCGGGACCGCGCGCATCTATTCGCCGATCAGGTGGAGCACGACGCTGCGGCGGTGTGCGTTGCGGCGGTGTTCGAAGACGTAGATCCCCTGCCAGGTGCCAAGCGCCATGCGTCCGCCGATCAAGGGGATGGAAAGAGACGTCTGCGTGAGGGCGGTGCGGACGTGGGCGGGCATGTCGTCTGGGCCCTCGGTGGTGTGGATGTAGAGGGGGTCGTTTTCCGGGACGAGGCGCCCGAAGAAGGCTTCGAGGTCGCGCGTGACATCAGGGTCGGCGTTTTCCTGAATGGTGAGCGAGGCC
>CAYUZM010001065.1:0-2559 GCA_964449665.1 uncultured Solibacteraceae bacterium | reverse complement strand
GCTTCGGCGCATCGCCTTGTAGGCTGCACACCGGGGCGCGGCTGGAACAAAGCGAGCGCCCGCGCCCTCAGTAGAGGATCGTGAATCTTCCGTCCGGATGCGCGACAGGAACCGCGAAACTCCAGACCGGGACACCGGGAAGCCTGCCGCTGATGCTTGTTGGCTGGCCCGACGCGTCGTACTGTTGCCAGGCGAGCGAACCGCCGCGTTGCCAACCTGTACCCTCCGTCCACACCAACAACAGCGCACCGTTCTTGTTGGCCGCGAGGCGGGGGTGCTTCCGTCCTTTGCCTTCGCCCGGTGCAGCGACAGGGGCGGCGGTTCCACCTTTCTTGTTAGCCAATCCAGCCCAATAGATCTGGCCGCCGGTTTCCCAGGCCGCGAAAAGCTGGTGTTCGTTCTCAGCGAAATCCATGCTGCTCATCGGGCACGCATTGATGTCCCATCTGTGCAGCAGCTTGCCGCTAAACGTCTCGCCTCTGTCTGCTGAGCGCAGCAGATAGATGTCGCGGTGAACGGACTCTCGCGCAGAGCGGTACATTGCGAGCAGATTACCCTGACGATCCGCGAATGCCTTCATGCCACAACATCCGCATGCCCCGGTGGGCTCTTGCCACGCCTTCCGCTCGCCCGCGAACGATTTTCCATCATCGTTCGACCTCGCGAGCCACAATTGCCTGCGAGCCTCGCCCTGCAGGGGACCCGTTGCCTCTTGCGTGCCGATGCCGTGCCAGGTGACATAGACATTGCCCGCCCTGTCGGCGGCAAGCGATCCACCACCGTCGAGCCCGAACGAATTCTTCATCAGATTGCGTTGCGGCTCGAATGCCGTGCCCGCATCGTTCAAGCGCGCGTACAACATCGGCTCGCCGGGTTTCCCGGAGTCTGGATTGAGTGGCCCCCTAAGCTGTGCTTTCGATGATCCATTCCAAGCGACGTGAACTCGCCCATTCTTGCCGACGGCAACTTGGGCTCCGCGGATCGTCCCGGCCGCAATAGCGCTGCCCGGTTCATTCACCGCGATGGCGGCGGACCAAGTTGCACCATGATCTGTTGACCGGACGTAGAACAGGTCGCCCGCCCGAGCATCGCCAGAATAGTAGACCATGTGGAACACGCCACGCTCGTCGGAGACAACCTGTGGTTGAAGCCCATTGTTGGGCAGGCGCGAAATCTTTACACGGACGTCCTCACTCGCCGTTAATCCGAGTCGTCCGGTCAAAAGGCCCAACGTTGCTGCTGCGGCGGCGCGTCTTCTCGTAATTGCTGCGAGTTCCACCAATTCAGTGTACCGGGGTTCGCACACGGCAAGTGACCCATCGAGATTTACCCCTACTGCCCGCGCTATTTGCCCCAACTGATGCCCGGTCAAGCCGGAACGAGCATACAAAGTCCCGTCTTTTGTTGCTGCTCACGTTTGGTTCATCACGTGCGTCTAACAGATTGGAGCAATATGACGCAGAGATCCAGTTTCGGAGTCGCGATTCTGCTCGCAACAGTTCTGCTCCTGCCTCTCTCGGGGATCTGTGCTTCAGTGATTTCGGGCAGTTCTCAACCGGCACATTCTTGCTGCCCGAGTACGCCACCAATTAGCAATGCTTCGGCGCCGCGCTGTTGCGTAATCTCGGGCATCCCAAACGAACCTCCTGCTCTCGTTGAGTTCAACTCGACAGACTCCATCCCCCCCGCTCCGTACCAGGCGCCGGCGGCCATCGCGCCGCCCCACTCAGTCGCCGCCGCTAAAGCTCAGCCTTCTGTATCGCGGACTGAACTCTTCATCCGGTTCCATCAGTTCCTGATCTAGCCCAAGCTCGCTTCCCCTACCCATTTGCCGTCGCGTCGCAAGACGTATCCGTACGCGCGCGGAGTGTCGAATCCGGTGCAGTGAAGCGCGTCGCCGCACCGCTGGTGATCGATCAGGAGACTGTTATGAAAACGATGATGACCCTTCTATTTGTGGGAGCGATGTCCACTTCCGCCCTCTTGGCCACGACGCACGGCCAGTGGGCAGAGGAGCGAATAAAGGCCAAGATGGGCCGCTATTCTCCCGCCGAAGAGGCGCGCCGTGAGGCAATTGCCCGCAAGTCGAGTGCTCACGATGAAGCCTGTAACATGCAGAGCTGCTGCCGTCACCAGCACGCATCCGCGCAGGCCAACCAAACGAGCGCTTCCTCAAAAGGCGCCGGCACTCTGCTCACATCCAAGTGGGGCCGCACGTCGGCGGTCGCGGAATCCCATGCCGGTGAACAGACGCTCGCGGCAAGCAATGCCGCCGCCTCCTCAGATGCATGGTGGCGTTCGAAGTGGGGCCGAAGCATGCCTCGCACGAACACGGGTGCGGAGCCAACTGCTCTGGTCGAACGGGCTACATGCTGCGATTGAAGGTTGACGGCGCGAGCGGCAATGGCCGTCCAGCGGCACAGCGCGGCCGGGCGGCCTCGATTCGATAACAAAGTGGCACAAGACGGGAGGAAACAGCATGGTAAGGATGACCAGACGCCAGTTCTCATGGACCGCTCTTTCGGCGGCCGGAAGTGCGCGCGCAATCGCTGACCCGCA
>CAYUZM010001064.1:0-2562 GCA_964449665.1 uncultured Solibacteraceae bacterium | reverse complement strand
CATCGCGGATGTCTTGCAGGCGAAAACGGCCCTCTCCCAAGTCGAGCTTGCGCTTTTCCTTCGCGACGCGGGATTCACCGGGCTTGAAATTTCCATCGTTCACAAGGAAGAGGAACCGCCTTATTTTGAGACGTTGTTGGCGACCGGCCGCAAGGCCGAGGATGCCAGTTCCTCGCGCACGGCCTCCCGCACAAGCTCGCGCAGTTCCGCACCTGCGGGCGGCGCGTCCATCTGAAACGGCTTGGAAGCCTCGCCGAAGTAGACGCTCACATGTGGATAGGGAATCTCGATTCCCAACTCGTCAAAGCGCTTCTTGATGCGGCGGTTCATCTCTCGCCCCACATTAAACTGCTGCACCGGCTCGGTCTTGTACCTCGCCTTGATCACGACCGCCGAGTCGCCGAAACTGTCCACTCCGAGCACTTCCAACGGCTCGAGAATCATCGCCTGAAACCTCTCGTCGCCGCGCATCTCGCCGTCCAGTTCGCGCAGCGCCTCGACGACGCGGTCGGTGTCTTCCTTGTAGGCCACGCCGATGTCGAAGACGTAGTAGCTGAACCCCATCGTCATATTCGCCAGCGTCGCAATCGTCCCGTTGGGAAAGATGTGCACCGTACCGTCGAGGCTCCGCAGCACGATTGTCCGAAGGTTGATCTCCTCGACCAGCCCGCCGGTACCGTTCACCACGGCGATATCGTTCACCCGCACCTGATTCTCCAGCAGAATGAAGAACCCGCTGATGATGTCCCGCACCAGGTTCTGGGCCCCGAAGCCCCCCGCCAACCCGAGTATGCCCGCGCCGGCCAGTATCGGCGCCAAATCGAACCCGATCTCCCGCGCCGACATCATCACCGCGATCGCCCAGATCATCGCAACTGCCGTCTTGCGAATGATGCCGCTGATCGTCCGTGCCCTCTTCTCCAACTCCCCTACGGCGGTCCGCGCTCCCCCCGCGGCCATTCGCTCCACCGCGCGCTCTCGAATTCTGGGCACCAGTCCGCGCACCAGTCGCGCCGCCGCCATCGCCGCCAATGCGATGCAGGCCACACGAATCGCGGGAGCGGCGACCGGAATCCAGGGCTGCAATCAGCTCAGAGTGGTCATCTCACAACATTAACAAATATTAACTATCTGCGACCTGCCCTGTGCGGTCCGGTTTTTCACCACCAGCCGCGCACTGTAACAGAACTGTCACACGCAGTTCATTCTCATCCGTTACTCTGACTCTCCACGCATGGCTGCCTCTGCCCCGTCCCGCACACCGCCGTTCGTCCTTCCTTCGCATCTGGCGACCAAACGGCACGTTCCGACGCTTGCCTTGCCCGCCCGCTCACTCACCGCGAGGCTGCGTCTGCTGCTGTCGGACCGCGCACGCTTCACGCAATCGCTGGCACGCGAATCGGAGGCGCTCACCACCGCCGCCACCGTGCTGCTCGCTTCGCCTTCGGCCCTCTGCGATCCGGCCGCCGCTCCCCGCCTGGCCGACTCGCTCACCGGCGCATGGCGGCTGGAAGCACAGATCACGGCCGACCTGTGCGACGCCCCGATCACGCCGCTCGATGGCGAGGACATCCGCGCGCTTGCCTCGGCCGCCACGGCCATCCTGGAGGCGCTGGACGATCTGTACGCCGCCGCGCTGCTGGCCGCCCCCATTGCCGCGCACGCGCACCTGGAGCCGCTTTGCCGCGCCGCGCTCGAATCCGTTGAAGCCGTGGCCGCCCTGCTCGCCGATCCGCTCGCCCTCTCGCAAGACGAATCGCTCCTGCCGATTCATTCCAGCCGCGACCGCGCCTTCCGCGCCGCCTGCCGCGCCGCCGAGTCTTCGCTCTTCCAGAACCATGCCGCCCCGCACTTGCCCCTGCTGCTGGAATGGACTTTGCTCGGCGCGTTTCGCCGCCTACGCGCGCGCCTGCAAGCCGCGGTCCGCCAAACGCAGCGGGCCGTTCTCAAGAACTCCTAGCCGGCCGCAACGCGCCGCGCCGCCTGCGATACCATCACGAGGATGCAACGCCTCTGCCGCATGTCCGGCTTCGCCCTAGCCGCTTTTCTCCTCGCCCACGCTTTCGCCCAGCAACGCCCCACGCCGCCGACGCGCGATCCGCACACGGCCGGCTACGTCAAAGCGAAAGAGCTACCCGACGGCACGGTTCCTTCGCCTCAGCAAGACGGCAACTTCATCATCGGCCCCACGCACAATCCCGCGCCGGAGACGACGGTCCAGGCCAGTGTGCCGCAAGGCACCGTCATCGAGTTCGTCATGGAGTCGAAGGACAGCAAGATCTATCCCGGCATCGCGCGCGAACGCGGCACGTTCGGCACGCCCGACCCGAACAACCCCGCCAAGCTGATTGTCACCACCAGCCACCTCGCCCCCTACCCGCGCCGTGTCGCCGTCTATGTCCCCAAGCAATATGTGCCCGGCACGCCGGCTCCGTTTATCGTCGGCGCTGACGGCCCGGACCGCATGCTCTTCATGGCGCTCGACAACCTGATTCACCAGAAGCGCGGTCCGGCGATGGTCGCCATCTCGATTGCCAACGGCTCGGGCGATGCGCAGGGGAG
>CAYUZM010001063.1:0-2562 GCA_964449665.1 uncultured Solibacteraceae bacterium | reverse complement strand
GGTCTACGATGGCCGCAACAAGAGCTTCTTCTTCCACAATATGGAGCGCACGACGCAGAAGGACTACAGCCAGACCCTTCTGACCCAGCTCCCGACCACGGATTTCAAGCGCGGCGACTTCTCGCAACTGCTCAACCCCGCCTTCACCGGCAACGCCGGTTCGGGCACCTCGATCGGCACCGACGCCGCGGGCCGCAGCGTCCAGTTCGGCGCCCTCTACGACCCCACCACGTCCCGTCAGGTGGGTAACACCTGGGTCCGCGACATCTTCCCGGGCAACATGATTCCCAGAACCCGCTGGAGCCCGGTGTCTTCGAAGATCCTCGAACTGGCTCCCATCGACGATCCGGTGTTCAGCGGAATGCTGAACAACATGCCCGCACTCGGCGCCTGCTGCCCCGAGTTCCGCGAACGCATGCTAACTTTCAAGGGCGATCACAACTTCAACGTGAACCACCGCGTGAGTGCGATGTACAACCGGAACTTCCGCACGCGCTACAACTCCGGCTCGCCCCGTTGGGGCGTTCCGCCGAATACGCCGACCGGTGTTTATCAGAATCAGGACACCCCGGGCACGATGATCCGCATGGCCTATGACGTCACGCTGCGGCCCACCCTGCTCGCCCACTTCGCGCTCGGCTACAACCGCTTCGGCAACAACAACGAAAGCGTGTTCGTCGATCAGGACTGGCCGGCCAAAATCGGCATGCAGAACGTCCCCGGCACGCACTTCCCCGTGCTGAACTTCGCCGGGCAGCCCTTCCAGGGCGGCGGCATCGGCGGCGGCGGCCGCCTCGGCTCCGGAAACCGCGGCGGCTCCTACAACGGCTCCACGATCGGCCAAGGCGACTTCACCTACATCCGCGGCACACACAATTTCAAGTTCGGCTTTGAAAATCGCCGCTACTACTACAACACCCGCGGCAAGTCCGGCTCGGGCGATTTTAACTTCTCGCCCAACCAGACCGCGCTGCCCGGCTTCATCGCACAAACCGGCCACAGCTTCGCCAGCTTCCTGCTGGGCGACTATGCCAGCACCAGCCGCGGCATCACGGGCGCCAACTTCGGCCACCGCTGGCGCACGGCCGGCTTCTACTTCCAGGACGACTGGAAAGCCAGCCGCAAGCTGACCCTCAATCTCGGCATCCGCTGGGAAGTGAACGGCGGCCTCACCGAAGTCGCGCAGCGCATGTCCGGCCTTAGCCTGACCACCGCCAACCCCGGCGCGGGCGGCCGCCCCGGCGCTCTCGTCTTCCTAGACGACCTCGGCCGCAACAGCTTCCAAGACACCTACTGGAAGCAGATTTCGCCGAAGTTCGGCTTCGCTTATGCCGTCAACGAAAAGATGGTTCTACGCGGCGGCTACGGCATCAACAACACCCCGGCCATCTCGAACGGTTTTGGCTTCGGCGGCACGCTCGGCTTCAACGGAAACATCGTCCGCAACTCGGGCAACACCTCGATTCGCTTCGCCGAAGACAGCCTGGGTAACATCGCGGACCGCTATCCCGACTTCACCGGCGTGCTTCCCAACAAGAGCCCCACGCTCGCCAACGGCCAGGGCATCGACTACTACGCCACGAACGGCAACCGCATGCCCTATGTTCAGAACTGGAACTTCGGCATTCAATATCAGCTGCCGGCGGCCACTGTGCTCGAGGTCAACTACATTGGCAACAAGGGCACGCGGCTCATCGCCAAGGGCTTCAACCAGCCCAATAACCTGCCCTTCAGCGTCGTGCAACAGTACGGCGACCTGCTGCCCCGCCCCTGGAACGCCTCCAGCCCGATTCCGGCGCCGTTTGCCGGCTTCAGCGGAACCAACCTCCAGGCACTCCGTCCGTACGCCCAGTTCACGGGCATTAACGACATCTTCCCCAACATGGGGAACTCCAGCTACAACTCGCTGCAGGTGCAGGCCACGCGGCACTTCAAGAGCGGCGTCGCGATCCTCGGCGCCTACACCTGGTCCAAGGCCATCGGCCTTACCGACAACGCCATCGACGCCGAAAACGTCGCCGATGTCTTCAACCGCAACCTGGAACGCTCGATCACCAACTACCACATTCCGCATGTGGCCAAGTTGAGCTGGATCTACGAGCTCCCGATCGGCCCGAACAAGGCGCTGAATGTCGGCGGCGTCGCCGGCAAGATCATCGGCGGCTGGCAGCTCAGCGGGATCCACACGTTCCGCTCGGGCAACCCCGTGGCCATCTCCACCGGCGGCATTAACCTGCCCACGGGCAACTCGGTCCGCCCCGACCTGGTCGCCGGACAGAGCATCGTCGCCAACGCCGACGCGGGCATCGTCTTCCGCGGCGCGGCCGGCGCTCCCGCTTACCTTAACCGCAATGCCTTCGCCAATCCCCCGGTCTACGCGGGCGGGCAGAACGTTGTGCAGCGTCTCGGCACGGTTGGGCCCTATTTGCCCAATATCCGCGACCGCCATTGGGTGTCCGAAGATATGAACCTCTCCAAGCCGTTCAACATGTACGAGCACCGCAACGTGGAACTTCCCGGCACGTTCCTGAACCCCTTCAACCCCCACGGGTCCGGCGGCTT
>CAYUZM010001062.1:0-2564 GCA_964449665.1 uncultured Solibacteraceae bacterium | reverse complement strand
CGACGATTCAAAAAGCTCGCCTGATGATGACCAGCGAGCAGCGCAAGGCGTTCGATGTCACCAGTGCGCCGATCGAACAGCAAAAGGAGTTCGGCGAGAACCCCTTCGGTCGCGGCTGCCTCGCGGCGGCGCGGCTTTTTCGCGATGGCGTCCGCTGCGTCGAGAGCACGATGCAAGGCTTCGACAGCCACACCAACAATTACGAGCACCACACCGCCCGCCACCCGCCTCCACAAGCCGCCCCACAAAACATTTCACTTCGGTTTTGTTTCGGCCTATGTTCGCCTTTTCCCTTGCAAATTTCCTTTTCCTTCGCCAGAATATAAGGCAAGCCCTCTGGAAGAAAAGGAGAACTATGGCACTGACTCCCCGGCAAAAGGAAGTCCTCGACTTCATCGCTGAATTCGTCAACCAAAACGGATACTGCCCGAGCTACGAGGAAATCGCCCGTGGCCTCGGTCTGGCCTCGCTGGCCACGGTGCACAAGCACATCTCCGCCCTCGAAGCCCGCGGCTATCTCATCCGCACCTTCAACCAGAGCCGTTCCCTCGAACTCTCCCAGAAGTACTTCAACGAACGTCCCGGCGCCCGCCCGGCCGCCTCGTCCTTCGAGATCCCGCTCGCCGGCCGTATCGCCGCCGGCACGCCCGTGGAAACCTTCGAAGGCAGCGAGACCCTCAACTTCGCCGACTTCGTCGGTGCGGGCGACACCTTCGCCCTCCAGGTCCGCGGTGAGTCGATGATCGACGACCACATCTGTGAAGGCGACTACGTCCTCGTTGAAAAGGCCAACCAGGCCCGCAACGGCGAAATCGTCGTCGCTCTGGTCGGCGGCATGGAAACCACCCTCAAACGCTTCTACACTGAAGCCGAAGGAATGGTCCGCCTCCAACCGGCCAACGCCGGCATGTCGCCCATCATGCGCCATGCCTCCGACGTCCAGGTTCAGGGCCGCGTCCTCGCCGTCCTCCGCAAGTACAACTAAGCGCACCTGGCGAAGGGCGCACCCGGCGAAAGCCTCGCCGGCCAATTGCGCGCGCGGCGGAACGCGCGCACGGCTATCCCCGCCCAACCCGCTTCAGAAACCGGTCCGCCGCGCGGTATCCCCGGTACTGCGCCTCCTCAAACAACGACAGCCCGCTCACATCCGAGTGCGCGTAGAGCAGCGACCCCTCCTGCGCTGCCAGCGCCTTCCGCCCGGCCGACTCCAGAAACCCCGGCGCGGGCCTCGGCATCGCATGCCCGAACCGCATGATGTCCACCCGCGACACGCACGCCCGGATGTCCGGATGCGCCCGCTGCAGGTCGTTCAGAATCAACTCCCGCCACTCCGCCCAAGGCCTCTCGATCAACGTCTTCCGCACCGCGCGCGGATCGCCATCCGCCAGCGCCCAATAGTAGGTCCAAACATATTCGTCCTGCCTCGTGCGCAGGCTCTGATGAGTCGCGTTCACATACCCCAGCGCGTTTGAACCATACAGCACGTTGTCCCAGCACATCGTGAACCCTCGCTCCTGCGGAGGCCGCCGTAGCGTCAGGTTCGCCACCAGCCACGGCGAATACGCGATCGGCGCGGCCTTCGGCCCATCCTCCACCAGATACGGCGCCAGGAACGACGGCGCCGCGAAGATCACCGCATCGCAGTCATACCGCGACTCAGCCGTCGTCACGCGCCGCCCGCTCCCGCGCCGCTCCACGCGGTTCACCATCTGCCCCGTCCGCACATGCGGCCGCACGATCTCCAGCAGCTTCCGCACCAACCACCCATTGCCCTCGGGCCACGTCAGCGGACCCTTCTCATCGGCCTCGCGCGCCGCGAAGTAGTGAATGCCCGCCCACGCCGACGTGTCCGCCGCCCGCGCCCCATAGTCGTCCCGCGTCGCATAGTCGGCATACCAGAGCAAATACTCCGAATCGAACTTCTGCTCGCGCATCCACTGCAGAAACGAGATGCGGTCAAGCGCCGAATTCCCCGGTGCCCCGCGCTCCATCGGAATCGTGTAGTGCCCGCTCGCCGCCGCCTCGGCGATCAACTGTTGGAAGCGCCGGAACTGCTCATGGTCCCGCTTGTTCGAACCAAGATCGGGCTCAATGCCCTCCTGCCAGCGGCCATGCAGAAATAACCGCTCCTGCGGCGAATGGCATAGGTGCATCTCGTCCCAATGCCCATCGCGCAACAGCCCGAACTCCTCGCACAACTCGCGCACCCACACCGCGTGCGGCCCCGGCACGGGAAGGTAGTGCGCCGCCCACGGATACGCCGATACGTGGTTCTCGCCATGCCGCGCATTGCCGCCCGCCGAGTCTTCCATTTCCAGCAGCACGAAGTCCTTGAACCCGCGCTTCAGCAATCGGTACGCCGCGCACAACCCCGCGCATCCGCCGCCCACGATCACCAGCGGCACACGCACGTCCTGCTTCGGGGCGGGGAACTGCGCATGGTCGCGAATCCGGTGCCCCATCTCCGCCGACCGGTCGGCGAACGAGCCCTGAATCTGCGCCTCGGCCTTGGAAACCAGCCCCGTCAACGCCGTCGCAAAGCCGCGCCGTGAAATCGAACTCAC
>CAYUZM010001061.1:0-2565 GCA_964449665.1 uncultured Solibacteraceae bacterium | reverse complement strand
TTGCGGGGTTTACCTTTGAATGAAGTGTCGAGGAGGATAGGGATTTCGACGGCGTCCCAGTCATGGACGTCCCAGGGCGTGGTTTGGAAATACCACTTCATTTTGCCGGTATCGGCGTCGAGGGCAACGATGCACTCGGTGTAGAGGTTGTCGCCTTTGCGGACGTCGCCGTCGAAGTCGGGGGCGGGGTTGCCTGTGCCCCAATAGAGGAGGTTCAACTCGGGATCATAGGAGCCGGTGAGCCAGGTGGAGGCCCCTCCGTATTGAACAGAAGTGCCCTTCCATGTTTCGAAGCCGGGATCGCCTTTGGCGGGCACGGTCCAATGGCGCCAGACGCGCTTGCCGGTGTTGGCGTCGTAGGCGTCGAGGAATCCGCGAATGCCCCAATCGCCTCCGGCGACGCCGGCGATGACCATGTTCTTCACGATGAGCGGGGTGACGGTGCCACCGTAGCGCTGGGGTTCGTCGGGCATGGTGACTTCCCAGACGAGGCGCCCGGTGATGCGGTTGATTGCGATGAGATGGGCGTTGTCGGTGACCATGAACAGGTTGTCGCCGAGGATGGCGACGCCGCGATTGGTGCCGAGCGAGGGGTCGGAGACGAGGCCGTGTGTGCGCGGGCGCGAGTAGTGCCAGATTTGCTCGCCCGTTTTGGCGTCGAGGGCGAAGACCTGATTGGGGCCGGTGGCGTACATGATGCCGCCGGCGACGATGGGCACGGTTTCGAGGCCGAAGTAGCGCATGTTCTCGCGGAAGTAGGGGGTGTCGGGAAGGAACTGGGTCCAGAGCGGGATGGAGAACGTCCACTTGAGGCTGAGTTTGCTTACGTTGGCGGTGTTGATTTGCGTGAGGGGGCTGTAGCGGTTGCCACTGATGTCGCCGTTGTAGTTGAGCCAGTCGCCGGATTTGGGATTGAGGATTTGGGCGAAGCCGATGGCGCCGGGGGTGGGCGTGGCGGGCGTGGATGTCGGCGTGGGTATGGCTCGCGCGGCAAGCGTGGCTCCCGGCGTCACTCCCGTCAAACCGCTCAGATAGGCGAGGACGTTTTGGAGTTCGCTCTCGTTGGCGATGACTGGCTTCATGAGCGACTCGCGCTCGTCTTCTATGCGCGTTGCAGCGTCGAGCGAGAGAGGGTGAAGCGCGCCGTTGGGCTCTTGCACGGCGATGTGGAACTTGGTACGGCTGCGCGCGAAGCCGCGGATCGCGCGGCCGTCGCGCAGGGTGAGCTTAACAAGTCCGTAGCCGGGGGCGATGCGCGCAGAAGGCTGCAGGAGTGCGTCGCGTAGCTGATCGACGGTCATTTCGCGGGCGATGTTGGAGAGGTCGGGCGCGCCAACGGAGCCCACACCCGAGACCATGTGGCAGGTAGTGCATCGTCCTTTACCAACGAAGAACTGCTGGCCCGCGGCACGGTCGCCGGGCACGTTCGATTCGGCGGCGACGGCGTTGAGCGAGACGACCATCGCGGCCAGAGCATCGATCGTCGTCTGCGGGAGATCAAACGGCGGCATGCCCGCGGCGGGGACTCCGTTGCGAATGACGTTGCGCAGACTTTGCACGGAGCGTCTGCGGACCCATGGGTTGCCGGCGAGTCCAGGACCTTGTTGCGTGCCATGCGCGTCTTCGCCGTGGCAGCCGGAGCATAACTTCGCGTAGGTCTGCTGCACGTCCACAGGCGAGGCGGCGGGTGGTGGCGTCTGCGCGGCGGCTGCGCCGATGAGCAGAAGCGTGGCGGTGAAAGATGTGCTTTGAGCCCATCGCAGGCGCGTTCGGATCGAGACTATGGAGATTTTGTGCACTAATGACGTGATTAGATCATATTGTCAGAGGTAACAGGCCGGAGTTGCCCTGTGTAGGAAGAAAGTTCCCAATTCGTTGGCCAGGCAAGCAATTTCGAACAAAACCATCTCTGGGTTTGAGCGGCCAGGTCTTCTTGTATCAATCGCTTATCGGATTGGCACGCGACATGCACAAGGGTTGGCGATGGAACAAGAACTCTACGCCACCGATTACCAGAACGGACTGTCGTGCACCATCCGGCTCCTGTTGTCGAAGGGACTCATGATTGAGGAGGCCGAAGAGTTGGCGCAAGCGGCATGGGTTCGCGGCTGGGAAGCCAAGCACCAGTTACAACAAGCCGAGCGCGTGATTCCCTGGGTGAACAGCATTGCGATCAATGCGATGTATAACCAGAAGCGGCGCGCCAAGCGCATGGAGCAGCTTGACGATAACCGCGCCGTGCTGGCAGCGCCCGTATCGGTGCCGGCCAAGATTGATGCCGCGAAGCTATTGGACCGTTGTTCGCCGCTCGACCGGTCGCTGATTCTTCACCGCTTCGTGGGCGGATATGTGATGAGCGAGATTGCGAAGATCCACGGCATCAGTACGGTGGCGACGCGGGTTCGCATTCACCGCGCGAAAGCCGCGCTGCGGCGGTATGCGTCGAAGCCGTGGTTGACGGAGGCGGCGGCGTAGGGGCGTGGCGCGAGGGCGGCATGCGGGTGGCGCGAATGCGGCGTGCGCGAGGCGCGAATGCGGCGTGCGGGGGGCGTCGATGCAGCGGGG
>CAYUZM010001060.1:0-2565 GCA_964449665.1 uncultured Solibacteraceae bacterium | reverse complement strand
ATCCGGACGCGAAGACTCCGAACCTCGACCGGCTTGCGGCGCGCGGCGTTCTGTTTACGAACTCGCACTGCAACGCGCCGCTGTGCAACCCGTCGCGGGCGAGCATCATGACGGGGCTGCGGCCTTCGACGACGGGCATCTACGATAACGGACAGCCGATGCGAAAGTCGCCCGTGATCGCCAAGGCGACTACGGTGACGCAACACTTCCGCGCGCATGGGTATGACGTGTTGGGTGGGGGCAAGATCTATCACACGGCGTATCCGGACGCGGCGAGTTGGGACTCCTACTTCCCGAGCCAGACGAAGAACAAGCCCGACGATGTGAGGCCGCAGACCGTGCCGGCCAATGGCATCAAGGGCGCGGCGAACTTCGACTGGGGACAGGTGAACGTGAAGGACGAGGAGATGGGCGACGCGCAAGTCGTGGCCTGGGCGTCGGGCGAGTTGAAGAAGGCGCGCACGAAGCCGTTCTTCCTGGCGTGCGGCATCTATCGTCCGCACCTGCCGTGGTATGTGCCGCCGCGCTACTTCGACGCGTTCGTGAAGGGCGAACTGAAGATGCCGCGCGTGAAGGACGACGACCTCGACGATGTGCCGCCCACCGGCATCAAGTGGGCCAAGGCGGATGGCGACCATGCGACCGTGGTGAAGAGCGGCAAGTATCGCGACGCCGTGCAGGCATATCTCGCGTGCATTCATTTTGCCGATGCGCAGGTGGGCAAGCTGCTCGATGCGCTGGATGCGAGCCCGCATGCCAAGAACACGATTGTCGTGTTGTGGAGCGACCATGGCTGGCACCTGGGCGAGAAACTGCACTGGCGCAAGTTCTCGTTGTGGGAAGAGGCGACGCACAACGTGCTGATGATGTCCGCGCCGGGCGTGACGAAGCCGGGCGGGCGATGCACGAGGCCGGTGAGCCTGATCGATGTGTATCCGACGTTGTGCGATCTGGCGGGCGTGCCGTTGCGCGACGAACTGGAGGGCGTGACGTTGCGGCCGTTGCTCGCGAACCCCAAGGCGGCTTGGGAGAGGCCCGTGGTGACTACCTATTTCAAGGACAACCACGCGGTGCGGAGCGAGCGGTGGCGCTACATCCACTACGCCGATGGCGGCGAGGAGTTGTACGACGAACTGGCCGATCCGCAGGAGTGGACGAACCTGGCGAAGAAGCCCGAGTACGCGGCGGTGAAGCAGGAGCTTTCGCGCTGGCTTCCCCATGTGAACGCCCCGGAGAGCGTTCACCAGCGCGGGGCCAGTTTCGAAAACTAGCCAAGATCGGCGACGAGAGCCTTGAGGGCGCGCAGGCCATAGCCTCCGGCGCGTTCCGAAACGTTCGGGTAGGCGTCCATAATGGCGCGCAGTTTGGCGGCGGCGGGACGGACCCGCGTGAGGTCCATTGTGGCGATGGCGTTGATGGCGGCAAGCGATACATATGGTCCGCTGGTCTGTGAAGGCGCGAGGACGACCAAGGCGTCCAGTGCGCGCTGGGCTTCCGCATCGGAGCCGTAGCGGCCGAGGGCTTCGGCGGCGGCAATGCGGGGATAGGGCGCGGCATCGTCCAGCGCCTTGAGCAGCGCGGTGGTTTGCTGCTTCACGGCCGCTTCTCCGCGCATGAGCAGGCCCATGGCTCCCCAATATCGGACTGTTGAGTCCGAATCTCCCATGAGCTTGACGAGCGAGGCCTCGGCTCCGGGCTTGAGCGACGACGCCAGTTCGGCGGCGGCGATGATGCGCTTCATGGGGAACTTCGCATCGTCGCGGCCCATTTGATAGGGCGTGGCGCCGGCCGAGCGCGAGTGGATTTCGCCTTCGGGCAGGAAGCCAATGTCGCGGATTTGCGCGACCCATTCCTGCTCGGCTTTGCGCAGGCGTTCGAGCGTTGTTTTGTATTGCGGTGAAGCGGCGAGGTTGTTCACTTCGTCGCGGTCGGTTTCGAGATCGTACAACTCCTCGGCGGGCTTCGTCTGCCAGAACTTGCGCTGCGCGGCATTGAGCTTGCCTTCGTCGTAGAGCTTCTTCCAGACGCGCGTGGTGGGCGTTTGGAACATGTAGTCGATGTACTGGCCATAGATCTTGTGCGGCATGTAGTTGCGCACGTAGATGTAGCGCTTGTCGCGGACGGTGCGGACCAGGTCGTATCGCTCATCCATGCGGCCGCGGAAGCCATAGTTGAAGGGGCGCGGGGGCGCGGCGTTTGGTCCCATGAAGGCCTGGCCCTGGTGATAGGCGACGGGCTTCATGCCGGCGAGGCTGACGAGCGTGGGAGCGAGATCGACGAAGCCGATCATGCGGTCCGTCGTGCCGCCGGGCTTGTACTCGGGGGGCGCGAGGTGTTTGAACTTCTCGGGAACGTGCACGACGATGGAGACGTTGAGGCCGGAGTTGAAGGGCCAGCGCTTGCTGCGCGGCATGCCGGAGCCGTGATCGCCGTAGAAAAAGACGATGGTGTCCTGGTCGAGGCCGTCGTCCTTCAAGTCGGCGAGGACTTTGGCGGCGAGGCCGTCCATGGTGGTGATGTTGTCGTAGTATTGCGCCCAGTCCTGGCGGACTTCGAGAGTGTCGG
>CAYUZM010001059.1:0-2567 GCA_964449665.1 uncultured Solibacteraceae bacterium | reverse complement strand
TACGTCGTCATCCTCCCGGACCGCACCTGGCTCTGCGTGATGACCACCGGCCGCGGCGTCGAAGGCGAACCCGGCCAACACATTGTCTCCATTCGCTCCACCGATCAGGGCCGCACCTGGTCCCCCTTCGCCGACATCGAGCCCGCCACCGGCCCCGAAGCCTCCTGGGTGATGCCCCTGCTCACCCCCTCGGGACGCGTCTACGCCTTTTATACGTACAACAAAGACAACCTCCGTTCCGTCCGCAGTAACTCCGAAAAGATCGGCCGCCGCGTCGACACGATGGGCGTTTACATGTTCAAGTACTCCGACGACGGCGGGTTGTCGTGGTCGAAAGAGCGCTATGAGATCCCCATGCGCAACATGCGCATCGACCGCGAAAACGACTACGCGGGCGCGCTCCGCTTCTTCTGGGGCGTCGGCAAACCGATCACCCTCCGCGACGGCTCGGCTATGTTCGGTTTCGCCAAGGTCGGCCGCTGGGGCAATCCCGGCACCATGATCGAATCCCAAGGCTGCTTCCTGCGCTCGGACAACATCCTCACCGAACGCGATCCGGCGAAGATTCGATGGCAGTTACTCCCCGAAGGCGACGAAGGCCTGCGTGCCCCCAAAGGTCCTGTCTCCGACGAGGCCAACCCCACCGAGCTCTCTGACGGCTCCCTCTACGCCACCTACCGCACCATCGACGGTTACCTCTGCCACGCCTACTCCCGCGACGGCGGCAAAATCTGGACGCCCCCCGCCTACGCCACCCACTCCCCGGCCACGCCCACAACCGGCAACCCCTCGTCCACCGCCCACCCGGCCGGCACCCCCGCATCCGGCGCCAGCACGACCGGCGTCGCCACAACCGGTACCTCCACGACCGGTACCTCCCCGGCCACGCCCACAACCGGCAACCCCTTAACCAGCGCGGCCGCCCCGCGCCCCCTGAAACACCCCCGCGCCGCCAATTTCGTCCGCCGCTTCTCCAACGGCAAATACCTACTGTGGTTCCACAACCACGGTGGCGAACCGCTCGCCGCATCCGAAAACTGGCAATACTACACCGGTCGCAACCCCGGTTGGATCTGCGGCGGCATTGAAAAGGACGGCCATATCCACTGGTCGGAGCCCGAAATCCTCCTCTACGACCACGACCCCGCCGTCCGCATCTCCTACCCCGACTTCATCGAAGACAACGGCCGCTACTTCATCACCGAAACCCAGAAGACCATCGCCCGCGTCCACGAAATCCCCAAACCGATCCTCGATGCCGTCTGGTCCCAGCATGAGGCCCGCACCCGCGCCCCCGGCGGCCAACCGCTCACTGCCGGCACGGCCTGCTCGCCGCCCGCTAGCTTCACCCTTGACCTCTGGACCCGTTTCCGCGAACTCACCCCCGGCCAGAAGCTCCTGCAAACCCTAGGCCTCACCTTCGAAACGTCCAACCGCTTCAGCCTGAAGCTCACGCTCAACGATGGCGCCCGCACCGTCACCGCCGAATCCGACGCCGGAACCCACCCTGGCACCCTTGGCGTCAACCGCTGGCACCACATCTCCTGCATCATCGATAGCGGGCCGAAAATCATCAGCTTCGTCATCGATGGCATCTTCAATGACGGCGGCGCCGTCCGCGACGCCGGTTGGACGCGTTTCGACGCCGACTTCACCGCCCCTACCGCCGGCCCCCCCGCCCTCGCCCCCGGCTACAACGGCCAACTCGGCCCCGTCCGCCTCTACCCGCGCGCGCTGCTCACCTCGGAAGCGGTCGGCAACTTCCGTGCCGGCCGCGGCTGAGCCGTACGACAGAAATGGCGCGGCAGCCCTCGCCGGCCTGCCGGCGTGGCCCGCCCTACTTCCGTCCCCAAAAAATCTGCGTGAACCCCAACTTCCGCCCCAGCACCTTGGGCGAGACGCGTTCCACAAACTCCGCCGTATGCGCCGCCAACTGCGCCGGCAACTGTCCAAAATAACTACAAATCCCCCGCAACGGCCATTCGCCGCCATACTGTGTGAACTCCACCTTCACATTGCGGAACCCGGCCTTCCCCATCGTCGCCTCCAGCACCTTGCTCGGAATGCTCTGGTCGTAGATGTCGCCGCGCTCCTGATGCTCGGTCGACGGCGCCCGCCCCAACATCCGCCGAATCGATTCCGGCGGCTCCGGCGCCCAGAACCCGGCATTCGGCGTCGTCACCACCAGCCGCCCGCCCTCTTTCAGCCAGTAGTGCGCCGTCGCAATCGCCGACGCCAAATCGGGAAAGTGCTCCACGCACTCGGCCCCCACAATGGCATCGAACATCCCCGGCTCGAAGATATGCCGCGACGTGCAATCGCCTGAAATGTAGACAATCGGCTCGGCGTAGTTCTCGCGCCCCCACTCCTGCAGCACGTCCGAGATATCCACGCTCACCGCCACCAGGTCCGGCCGCCGTTTCAACAGCATCGACGCCAGCCAGCCCGTCCCGCCCGCCCAATCCAGCACCCACGCGTTCGGCCGCAGTTCACGGCAAAGCCGCCCCACCCCCTTCCCGCGCCCCCCCCGGATGTTATGCTCCCGCCCCACCCCCGTCCAAGGCGCC
>CAYUZM010001058.1:0-2567 GCA_964449665.1 uncultured Solibacteraceae bacterium | reverse complement strand
AGCCGCGTGCGGGTGCAAGGTGGCCCCCTTCTTGGGCACGCGCTCCTGCAGCAAGAGGTCGGCCGCGCGCAGCATGGGGTCGGCTTCAAAGCGGCGTTGCATCGGCTTGTCCAGCAGCAAGTACGCCAGCGCCAACAAGCTCATCCCCTCGTGGTGGGCCATGAACTGGAAGATATTGACGCTGGTCGTTCCACTGGGTAACCGCGAAGGCGTGTAATCGACGGCCTCGTACAGCCCATAGGCGCCTGCGTGTCCTTCCGCGCTCAGGCGTTCGAGGTTGGCGCACGCCGCTTCCGGCGCCACCATCAGAGCCATGGCGCTGGCGTACGGCGCGATAACCAGGTCCTCGGCAAGGCCACGTTTCAATCCCAACCCCGGGACGCCGAACGCGCGATATTGATAGTTCATGTGGGCATCGACCGTGTTGTATCCCGACTCCGAGATGCCCCAAGGCACGTTGCGCTGTTTGCCATAGGCGATCTGCCGGCGCACGGCCGCCCGGCAAGTCTGATCGAGCAGCGTCGCCTCATAGGTGGGCATCACCAAGAGCGGCATCAGGTACTCGAACATCGAACCGCTCCAACTCAACAACGTGGCGGAGCCCCCGGTCGAGGTGAGGGTTCGGCCCAGCGCAAACCAATGTTCTTGGCTGATCTGCCCTTGAGCGATCAGCACATAGCTCGCGAGGCGACACTCCGACGCCAACAAATCGTAGAAGCTGTTGTCACGACGCTGGTCGCCAAGATTGTAGCCGATGGCGAACAGTTCGCGGGTCTCGTCAAACAGGAACGAAAAGTCCATGTCGGCGAATTCCTGACACTGGTTCGCCAACTGCTCGATCGCCTTGATTCTGTCGGCGGCACGGTAGGAGGAATCTTTGATCGCACCCTGCAATTGCCCGAGCCAAATTGAGTCCGCTTGATCCAAAACGCCTTTCATTAACGCATCAAGCAACGGGACGATCGATTGCTGCATCCCGGCAATCTCGCGCAAGCTTTGTGCAGCTTCCAAGTGGGCCCAAAGGGGGTGAAATCCTTCGAGTCGTTGGAGTTGCTCCGGAGGCGAGGCGAGCGATGCCCACGTCGCGAGTTGGAGAAGATCGTTGCGATGTTCCGTGCAAGAACGTTCCAATGCATGCGCCCACCAAATCAACTCCTCGTCTTCGTTGTGGGCGGACGCAATTTCCGCCGATGCGGCCGCGTGCTGCTGCAACAAGGTCGCCGACGCACTCAGCGTGTCGGGTCGATTCTCTAATTCACGGATAACGCGTTCAATCTTCTGCAACACATCAAAGGTGACCAGCGGCGTACGGCCTTCCTTTTCCGTCCGATGGAGGCCGCGTGCAACGTCCAGCAGCACGCAAGCCGTGTCACGTAGGCCGTCAAAAGTGCGTGGCCGGAGAATCGCTGACTCGATCAATTCGAGCATTCCGGTACGGAGCACTAGCAGGTGACCGACCAGGTTTCCGCTGTCCACCGTTGACACGTAGAGTGGAAAAAGCGGCTTGAGCGAACGGGTGTTGTACCAGTTGTAGAAGTGCCCGCGATGGCGTTCCATGCGGGCCATCGTGCTAAATGTCTGGCTGATTCGATCGAGCAACAGACCGGGGCTGCAATAGCCAAAGTCGTAGGCGGCAAGGTCCGCCAGCAGAGCCATGCCGATGTTGGTTGGACTGGTGCGCGGCGCAACGCCGTCCGCGTGCTGCTGAGGCTGGACGTCGGCGGCTCGATGGACGGGCACGCGGCGCTGGTGAGCCGCCTGTTCTCGGCCGTCCACCAGAGCGGGCGCTTCCGCGACCTGACCGTGCGCTACTTCCACAACTGCCCCTACGACCGCGTGTACGAGACGGCGCGCCTTTTGCCCTCGCGCTCCGAATCGACCCTCGATCTGCTGGCCCGCATGGCGCCCGACCACAAGCTCGTCGTCGTGGGCGACGCCTGCATGGCGCCCAGCGAGCTCACCATGGTGGGCGGCGCCATCGACTGGCATCAGCACAACGAGGAGCCGGGGTGGGTGTGGCTGGAGCGCCTGGCCGGGCGCTTCGCCGCGCGGGCCTGGCTCAATCCGGTTCCCCGGGCGTGGTGGGAGGGCGTCCACGGCGCGCGCACGCTGGCCGCCGTGCGGACGATCTTCCCGATGCACGAGCTCTCGCTCGACGGCCTGGACGCGGCCGTCGACGGCCTCATGGCGGCCGCTCACGGCGGGCGGTGACATCCGACGACGCGCGCCGTCGTGGCGGCAGGCGTAGGATTTCGCGGCCCGCAATCCCACCGACCTGAGGAACCGCGCGATGTCGCAGTCCAACTGCAGCCTGACCATCCGTGCCGAGATCCCCGCCCGCGTGGGGATGCTGGGACAGGTGATGGCCGCCATCGGCGAGGCCGGCGCTCGGGTGGGCGGCGTAGACATCGTGCGCTCCAACAAGGACGTCGTGACGCGCGACATCACGGTCTACGCCACCGATGCCGAGGGCGCCGCGATCGTGGCCGCCCTCGGAGCCATCGGCGTGAACGTCGAGTCGACCACCGACCGCGTCTTCATGTCCCACCTGGGCGGCAAGGTCGGGA
>CAYUZM010001057.1:0-2575 GCA_964449665.1 uncultured Solibacteraceae bacterium | reverse complement strand
GATCGGGTTGCGCGAGCGCTTGGTCCAGGAACTTCTTCGATCGCGAGTTCACTCCCGCTGTCTGGCGCCATTGTTGTGACAGGCGGCGCTGAAGTTCCGCACGCTTTACTCGCAGCGTTTCGGCTGTGCGTTGCTCCACCGCCGAAGGCTCCACTTCACCGTACGGCGCATCGCCCTGCAGGAATCTCCAGAGAACAACAAACGGATACACACGGTTGGGATACAGCTCCGGCAGCGGATTACTTGCGGCCGATGCGCGATCCTCGGCGAAGGAAAAGAACTGCGCCATTGCCGCGCCTGCCCGATTCCCGTAGATCCGTTTGCAGGCCTCCGGAAATACTCCGTTCGCGCTAAACACCGCCGGCGGCAACTCCTCGTTCGACATCAGCGCGTTCCAGCGGCGCAAGCCCTCCGCAAAGGTCGAGGGTGTGGTGCGTCCAGGCGCGTTGCTGTTCCAACTGTACTCGGCGTTGATGAGTTGCTGCGGCTCCTGGTGAAGCCCTCCGTTAAAGTTGTAGATTGCTTCGGCGCCGTCGAACATGCCGTTCATCACGGAGTTTCCCGTGAAGGGATAGTTGAACACCCCGTTGGTGTACTGATCGGCTCCTCCCAGAAAGAACATAAAGACGTTCGCGTTCAGGCGCCGGCTATCCATAGCGTACTTCCATGCCTGCATCCATTGCTGCCCCGTGGATCCGGCAAAGATCTCCCGAAGGCCAATCTCAAGGTTCTCGCTGGCGGGCATCCTCGATACCGCATTGCCCCAGAACTCCAGAGTCTTATTCCAATTCAACTCCGGGTCCACCTTCTCGCTCCCCAGGCCCGAGCGCTGCGAATCGACTCCGTAAGGGGGCGAGATGAAAGCTACCGTGCAGTCCTTGGCCGCGTCGTATCCGGTGTCGCTGTTCTTCACTTGTTGGACTGCCTGGAAGATGTTGGAGTAACCGTGAGCCATCGCGCCCGCGCCGCCATCGACGGCCGCGAAATCCGGATTGGGCCACTTGCGCTGGCACGCCTCGCAGCGCGCGGACCATCTGCCTTGGGTGGTCTCGTAATGTCCCGTGTCCTCGTGATGGATATAGAGCGCGCCAGGCTCGACTGCGCGGACGAACTCACGTATTTCCCCGGCAATCTGCCTCTGCAGCGCGTCGTTCGACCGGCAGGTTCCGTACGTGGAGTGGAGCTTGGTTCGACCCTCGCCAAAGCAGGAATAGATCTCGCCGTCCGGATAGCTGCGCCGGTTGACATGCGCTTTCCCGATGTTGAATTCAGGCTCGATCGCGTTCGGATTGAAGTTCGCTCCATAGCCGGCATACATCAACTTGATGCCGCGCTCGCGAGCATACGCATTGAGTTCGCGCATCATGGCCGAGTATCCCGGCCGCCTCTCCGCCGACCAGCCGAACCCGTCGAACATCACCATGTTGATCTTGAATCGAGTGCAGAAGTCGAGCTTGCGCCGGATGCGCTTGACGTAGCCGTCCATTCCGTCGCCCCAGTCATACGCCCAACGATTGAGTTCCGCGCGAAGCAGCCAGTCGGCCGCAGCCCGGTAGCGGAAGCTTGGATAGTCGCGGATCAGAGTGCCCGCAACCTGGAAATCGGCGCCGGCCGGTTCAATGAGTTGCACCAACGTGGCCGCGCCGTTGAGTACGCCCTGGCCGGTGCTGCCGATGATCCAGATCTCGTCCTTCGTGCGGGTCTCCAGAACATAGCTCTGACCGAAGTATCGACGTTGGTCGAGAACGGCCTCGGATTCCTGTTCGATTTGAATCGGCGGCTGCCCCTGCCGCAACCTGTCCCAAAGAATGATCGCCGGACCATTCGCCCGGCGCGCGGGCTCGCTGCGGAATGTGAGCGCCTGGATCTCGCGTCGAATGAGATCGCCGGCCAATGCCACCTGGCGGTCCGCTCCTGGCGCCATGACGATCTGAACGGGACTCCCCTTCTTCAGGAGCACTGCGCTCGAATTGCTTTGAATAGATTGCGGCATTGGAATGACACGTGCCGCGCCGGGAAGAGCTGCAAGAAGGCAACTTATAAGGATTGTGTGAGTTTTCATGATGAGAAACCGGAATGCGAATCGTACCCTGCCCCGACGAATCCCCTTGTGAGCCACGCACACTACTTTCGCCCCGCAATCGTCCCACCGGTACGTCCGGTAGCCGCAACCTTATACTGCGCTTGGCGGAATCGTTGAAGAGTTCAGCGACGTGGCCGCGCGGCGCGCGTCAGGGCAGTAGCGCCAAGAGGTTCGTTTAATTGTATGATGATATGGCAATTATTATCAGAATGCCGGTCGCGCGTCAATGGGATTTTTCATGCCGCCCCCGGATCCGCGCACGCGGCAAGGCCAGGCCGGTATCAAAGAGGCGGCACGGGGCGAATTCGGGACGGCCTAAGTGGCAAGGCTCCCATCGCGTGAAAGTGCCGGTGGCGGTTGTCGATTTCTGGCTGCCAAGAAGCTATTCTGACTGCGACATCGCAGCGCCTATGACTACCTCAACCCGAATGTCCGGATACTGGCCAGGGTATATGAGCGCCGTCTGAAAGGACACGTCATCATCAGTTTGCA
>CAYUZM010001056.1:0-2578 GCA_964449665.1 uncultured Solibacteraceae bacterium | reverse complement strand
ATCGGTGAAGGCGGCATGGGTGTCGTCTATCAAGCAACCGACACCAAACTCGGCCGCCAGGTCGCCCTTAAAGTCCTTCCCTCTACCGTCGCCAACGATCCCGAACGCCTCGCCCGCTTCGAGCGCGAAGCCCGCACCCTCGCCTCGCTCAATCACCCCAACATCGCCTCCGTCTACGGCGTCGAAGAAGGCGCGCTCGTCATGGAGATGGTCGAGGGCCCCACGCTTGCCGACCACCTTGGCAACCGCGCACTCCCCGAAGGCGAAGCCATCGCCATCGCCCTCCAAATCGCCGACGCCCTCGCCGCCGCGCACGAAAAGAACATCATCCATCGCGACCTCAAACCAGCCAACATCAAACTCACTCCGGAAGGCACGGTAAAACTCCTCGACTTCGGCCTCGCCAAAGCCCTCGACGCCGACCCCGCCTCCACCGATCCCGAAACCTCTCCCACCATCACCATGAATGCCTCCCTCACCGGCGTCATCATGGGCACCGCTGGCTACATGTCTCCCGAACAGGCGCGTGGCCTCAAGGTCGATCGCCGCGTGGACATCTGGGCCTTCGGCGTCGTGCTCTATGAGATGGCCGCCGGCCGCTCCCTGTTCTCCGGGGAGACCGTCGCCGACAAACTCGCTGGCGTTCTCACCAAAGAACTCGACCTGCAGCAGGCTCCCGCCCGCCTCCACCCTGTCCTGCACCAATGCCTCCAACGCGACCCGCGAAAGCGCCTCGGCTGGATCGGCGACGTACGCTTCCTCCTCGAAGCACTGCCCGCCGAAATCACGGCAAGCCCCTCCCGCGTGCCTCTGTTCGCCCTCGCCGCCGCGCTTCTGGCCTCTCTCGCTGCTCTCGCGTTCGTCCTTATCCGCCGCCCCGTGGCCGAAGACCGTCCCGTCCGGCGTTACTCCGTGGCATCGCCCAACCTCACCAGCGCCTTTGCCGCGCACGTGCAAATCTCGCCCGACGGCAAACATATCACCTATGTCGATAGCAATCGGCTTTGGGTCCGCGATTTTGATCAGGAGGAACCACGCCTTCTCATCGCCGCTGGCACCACGCAAGGTCCTTCCTGGTCTCCGGACAGTCTCCAAATTGCCTACTACGGAGGATCCGATCTCTGGAGAACTTCCGCCGCGGCAGCTTCGCCCGTCAGAGTATGCAATGTATCGGGCGGGTTCTTCGGAGCCGCGTGGAGCCCCGATGGAGCGTCCATTGCATTCACCTCGTCTTTCGGCCTGTTTGTCGTGCCCGCTTCGGGAGGCGATCCGAAACTCGTTTTGCCGCCGCCCGATGGCGGGTCCGTCCGAAACCCGTCCTATTTACCGCGCGAGTTTGGCTCAGCATCGGTCTTGGTCAGTTCGGGAAAGGTGAATCAAGAACAAATCCTCGCCGTCAATTTGACGAATGGAGAGAGCCATACGCTGGGAAAGGGACGATTCCCCTTTTACGGAACCGATGGTCACGTCATCTTCCTGCGGGATCTCCGATTGTGGGCTGCCTCTTATTCGGCCGCAACGCCTCATTCGCTCGGCGAACCCTTTCCGCTTGCCACCGAGGGCGGTTTTGCCAGTGTTTCCCGCGACGGAACGCTTGTCGTGGTCAGCCGCCAGGACGCAATTCCCACACGGCTGGTAGTTCGTGATCGCTCGGGGAAATTCATTCGCACGGCCGGTGATACGCTCACCACCATGCGGTATCTGGCACTGTCTCCTGACGGGAAACGCGCCGCCATATCCTCCGGGGAATCCGGATCGGCCGACATCTGGATCCAGGATCTCGATCATGGCCTCAAATCGAGGCTTACCTTTGATCCAGGCCTCGAAAGCTATCCTCGATTCACGCTCGATGGAAAAAGCGTTGCGTACGCCAGCACCCGCGGCGGTAGCGCCGACATTCTTTTGCAGCCGGCTGACGGCTCCGGCGAAGCCACAACAATTATGGATGGTCCCGATGGCGAGTTCCCCACCGATTGGTCGCCCGATGGACGGTATCTCATTGCGACCATCATCAACCCCAAGGGAACTCGCGATCTGTGGATTGCCGAACGTAACCCGAGTGGCGGTTGGAAGCCTCCGGTACCCTTTCAGGCCACGGAATTTGACGAGACGGGAGGCCGCGTTTCCCCCGATGGGAAGTACATCCTCTATCGGTCCAACGAAGGCGGCGAGAGTACCATTTTCGCCCGCCCATTCCCCACAGGGCCGGGACGATGGCAGGTTGCGGCCGGCGCCGCTCAGGCGCGATGGAGTCCGGATGGGAAAGAGATATATTTCCTAAATGGCGACGTGCTGATGGCAGCTCAAGTTTCCACCAGTGGTGGGTTCAGCATGGGGCCTACGCAGCGTCTTTTCGCAACCGGGTACTTTGAGACCTCGGATATCTCCAGAAAGTATGAACCGTTAGCCAACGGTCAATTTCTCCTTACCGAGCCTGTCGACCCATCCTCGAATCGCGTACAGGAAATCCACGTCGTCGAAAATTGGCTCAAAGCTTTCCGCCCTTCGCCCAAGCCCTGATCGCAGTCCTCTATGTGGGCGCTGCCCCAGTCAAGCCATAATTTAGGACCTAATCGGC
>CAYUZM010001055.1:0-2581 GCA_964449665.1 uncultured Solibacteraceae bacterium | reverse complement strand
AGCGCATCTATTTCCAGAGCGACCGCGAGGGGAAGCCAGTGCTGTATGGGATGGCCGTGGACAAACTCGTGGAAAAGACCGCGAACGAAGAAGAGCCATAGGGCCAAGCGGGGTGTTCGCTCTTAGAGCTTGAGTCCGGCGACGTTGCCACCGGGCTGCGCGGGACGTTCGAAATCGAACCCGACGGCGGCGGCGCGGCGGCGTAGCTTCTTGCGTTGCTGCTTGCATTGGTACATGCGGTGGTCGGCTTCGGCGAGAAGCTGCTCGGCGGTGGGCCCGTCGGCGGGGAATTGGGCGATGCCGACGCTGAGGGCGATTTCGGCTTCGGGGCAGGCGTCCCATGCAGCGGCGGCGACGGCGTGGTCGAGCGCAACCACCTTCTCGTTGAGGTCTCCGGGTTTCATGCCGGGCATGAGAATGACAAACTCGTCGCCGCCCATGCGAGCAACGGAGACGTACTCGGGGCGGCTCGGGCTAGGGGGTTTTGGGACGGCGCGGGGGACGGCATTGCCCTGCAGGTGGCCGTGGCGGTCGTTGACAAGCTTGAAGCCGTCGAGATCGGTAACCAGCACGGCGAGCGTGCCGTTGCTGCGCCGGGCGCGGGCGATTTCGTTTTCCAACTGCAGAAAGAGCGAGCGCGAGTTGGGGAGCGCGGTGAGGAAGTCAGTGGAGGCCGAGGCGGTGGCCTGCTCGTATTTGAGGGCATTCTCGACCACGACGCCGAGTTTACCGGTGATGGTGAGCAGAACGCGAAGGTGGTCCTTGTTGAACGACTCGGCGATGCGGCGGCTGAGCATGAGCACGCCGGCGGTCTGTTCGAGCCCCATGAGCGGAAGGGCGAGCGCCGATTCCAATTGAGCCGATCGAATGCCTTCGGCGGCGCCCAGTTCGAAGCGGGGATTGCCGTTCAGAATTGGGTTGCGGTGCTGCGCGACCCAACCGACAAGGCCTTGGCCGACGGGGATCTCGCGCGAGAGCAGGATGGAGGCGCAATCGCCGCTCGCATAGCGGGGTGACAGCACGTCATCGCGCACGACGTAGATTGTCATGGAGTCGAAGGCGATCATCTGCTTGAGGCCGCTGGGGAGTACGGAGAGGGTTTCGTCCAGGTGCAACGAGTTGCCGAGCTGCTGGGTAAGCTCGAGGAGCACCTGGGCCTCCTGGCGGGCGGCGGCGATGGTGTCGAAGAACGCGGGACGGACCTCGGTACCCGGAAACGCGCGAGGCGGGTTGCGTTCCTGGTCGCGCTGCATAAGCTCGGTGGCGACATCGCGCTCCTGGGCGACCTGGATGATCTCGCGTTCGGCGAGCGTCTCCTCCCATTCGCGGTAGCCGCGGAAGAGGACTTCGATCACGCGGGGGTCGAAGCTGATGCCGGATTCGGCGGCCATTTTGCCGAGCGCGTCGTCGAGCGAATAGGCGGAGCGGTAGGGGCGGCCCGAGATGAGCGCGTCAAAGCAGTCGACGACGGCCAGAATGCGCGCGCCCATGGGAATCTCTTCGCCGCGCAGACCGGACGGGTAGCCGCCGCCATTCCACTTTTCGTGGTGATAGCGGACGACGCGGGCGACCGGATAGGGGAAGTCGACGCGTTCGAGAATCTCGGCGCCGACGGCGGGGTGAATTTTGACCTTCTCGAACTCCTCGCGCGTCAGGCGGCCGGGTTTGGCGAGGATGTGTTCGGGTACGGCGAGTTTGCCCACGTCGTGCAATACGGCCGCGGCGCGGAGGGCTTCCAATTCCTCGGGGGGCAGATCGAGGGCCTTTCCGATGGAGTAACAGTAGTGCTGCATACGCTGGAGATGGTTTTGCGCGGTATGGTCCTTAGCTTCGATGGCGAGGGCAATGGCCTCGATGGTTCGCATGTGGAGCTCGGCCATGCGTTCCAGGTGATGTTTCTGATTGGAGAGGCGGCCAAGGTAGGAGTGCGAAACGCAGTGGGCGATGAAGGCGAACGGAAGCAGCAGGACGGGCGATTGGCCGCCGAGGACGAGTTGGGAGAAATGGAACAGTCCGGCCAGGCAGGCCCCGGCGACGTAGTAGGGGAACGCCCAGACATTGAGCGCCCGCCAGGCGAGGGCGAGGTTGCCGCGTTCGGCAAGCGCGGTCCACGCCGACATGGCGAAGGTGTTCATGGAATAGAGCACGCCGGAGGCGACGATGAGGCGGTAGACGCTGTGGAGCTCCTGGTCCGTGAGCCAGTTGGAGTAGTAGACGCGGTAGGTGATAGTGATGGAGACGGCCGTGGAGGCGACGTGATAGAGCAAGGGCGGCGTGTGTTTGTCGCGGTCGAAGCGGTAGATATAGCCCTGGACGAGGACGGTGCTGGCGCCGATGAGGAGCGTCTGGCTGAGAGGAAGGTCGAGAACGCCGAGCAGCACGAAGACGAAGTTGATGCTGATGGGCCCCATTTTGTGGGGGAGGCGAACGCGCACACCGGTTGCGGTCAGTGCGATGAGCAGATACAGGTACCCCTTGGCCGACCCGATGGATTTCCAGTCGGAGAGGCCCGCGGTCAGTATGCCGATGCCCAGAGCAATGACAGCCCAGGAAAACGCGCGTGCTATCCAATTGGGTCCCT
>CAYUZM010001054.1:0-2581 GCA_964449665.1 uncultured Solibacteraceae bacterium | reverse complement strand
GCGGGCGGCGATTCGTTGAAGAGGCCCGGCGGCGGGTCGGGCATGCCGTCGAGCGTGGAATCCGTGCAGCAGGGCATGCACTACGTGCACCAGGATGGGCAGGCCGTGTTCAAGTTCGCCGTGCGCAAGACGCAGGAAGCCTGTCTCACGGTGCTCGAAAAATTCAACATGAAGCCCGAGGATGTAAAGTTGCTTGTGCCGCATCAGGCCAACCGGCGTATCATTCTCGCCGCCGCCGAGCGCCTGGGGTTGAGCCAGGACCGCGTGGTGATCAACATCGGCCGCTTCGGCAACACCACGGCCGCGACGATTCCGCTGGCCACGCGCGAGGCGCTCGACCAGGGCAAGATCCAGAAGGGCGATGTCGTGCTATTCGCCGCCGTGGGCGCGGGCTTCACTGTCGGCGCCAGCCTCTGGCGCTGGGCGTAGCGCCGCTACGCGCGCATGTCGTAACAGAGCAGCCGCGGCCCCTTGTTGTGCAGGGCGTCGCGCGAATGCTGCATGACGTAGAGCAACCCTTTGCTGAGCACCGGCAGTGACCACGTTTCGCGCGCGGCAAACAACCACGCCCGCGAACCCTCCTGATAGCCGCGCGGCGTCAGGTCCATCCAGATCAGGTGCCCCAGTTCGCCCAGCGCGAGGAACCGCCCGCCCACATGCAGCAGGTTGCCGCGATAGGTGCTGAGCATCTGTTCCTGCGTGCCGCTGCCGGTGGGAATGGACTCCTTCCATTCCGGATTCGTGCGCCACATCACCTTGCCCGTCTTCGCCTCCACGCAGGCCAGCGAGGCGTCCGGCTCGTTGCGGCCGTCGAAGCCGTAGAGGTAGCCGTCCTTGAAGATCGGCGTGTTGAAGTGCAGCCCAAATTCAGGCGAAGTCCAAAACGTTTTGAACTTCATGTCCGGGGTGATTTCGAGCATCGCCCCGCCCGTGCGGTAGCTGGCCGAGATAAAGACCAGATTGCCGGAAATCACCGGGCACGACGCGTTCACCGATTCGTAACTTCGGCTGCGCCACGGGAACGAGAAATCGACCGCGCCGTTGGCAGGGTCGATCATCATCAATCCACCGGTGGGCGGCTGGCTTTCACCGCCCGCGAAGACGAGGATGCGGCGCTTGCCGTGAATCGTCGCCGGAATGGGCGATGCATAGCTGGCGCCCCACTCCTTCCCCGCACTCCAATTCGTCTTGCCGGTGGCTGCATCGAACGCCACCACGGTCGGACCGCCCGGCGCGCCCACCGTCACAATCAACTGCGTGCCTTCGATGAGCGGCGTTGAGGCTACGCCGAAGAAGTCCTGCTTGGTGTGGAAGTCCTGCTGCAGATCCTTTTTCCAGAGCACCTTCCCCGTCGCCAGCTGCAGGCAGTGCAGTTTGCCCTCGGCCCCAAACGTGTAGACGCGATCGCCGCTCATCACCGGGCTCGCGCGCGGACCGTTGTTGTAGCCGTAGCGATCTTCGAACTTTGTCGCGTAGGAGAATTGCCACTGTTGCTCGCCCGTTTCGGGATGCACACATTCCACGATCTCGCGGTCGTCCATGCGATGAAGGAAGACCAGCTTGCCGCCTGCAATTCCGGGCGAGCTGTACCCGGTGCCGCGACCCCGTTCCCAAACCAACGGAGGCCCGGATGCGGGGAATGTTTTGACCAGGTTCGTCTCACTGGAAAAGCCGTTGTGGCTGGGCCCGAGAAACGACGGCCACTCTTCGGTAACAGCCTTGGCGTCGAGCGGGCGCGGTTTGCGGTGACGCGTCACAGCGGTTTGCCCCTGCGCGAAGAGGCGGCTTCCCCCGGGAGTTGCGAGGCTCGAAATGAGGAATGTTCGCCGATTCATCCTATGACGAGACGATATCATGGCCGGGATGAGACCTCGTGCGTTCGCTGCGTTCGGATTCTGCCTTCTTGTCACGGTTGCATGGCTGCGCCACGCGCCCGCCGCCAACGATGCGAAGATGCCCGCGAAATTGCTGCACGCCCCCACGCCGCAGCCGGATCGCGTCATCCTCACCTGGGCCGGTGATCCGAAGACAACCCAGGCCGTCACGTGGAGAACAGATGTAAGTGTCGAAAAATCCGTCGCTGAGATAGCGGTTGCCGAAGATGGTCCGCTGTTCCGCAAGAAAGCACGCCAGGTGCCCGCCAGGTCCGAGCGGTTTACCTCGGAGTTAGGCGATGCCGTCTATCATTCCGTCCAGTTTGAGGGGCTGCAGCCGGCCACGAAATATGTTTATCGGGTGGGCGATGGGTTCAACTGGTCCGAGTGGGCCCATTTTATAACCGCAAGCGACAAACCTGAGCCAGTTACATTCGCCTATGTGGGCGACGCGCAGAACGAGATCTTCGATATGTGGTCGCGCGTGATTCGTTCCGCTTACTCGGACGCGCCGAGGTTGAAATTCCTCATCCACGCGGGCGACCTGATCAACAACGCCGACCGCGACGATCAATGGGGCGAATGGCACCGTGCCGCGGGCTGGATCAACATGTCCGTGCCCAGCGTGCCCGTTCCCGGCCATCACGAATATGGCCAGCAGGACAACGGCGAGCGCCCGGTAAAGTCCAATTGGAAACCCCCGATTT
>CAYUZM010001053.1:0-2581 GCA_964449665.1 uncultured Solibacteraceae bacterium | reverse complement strand
CGAAACCGCTCTCAGCGTCGCCGCCAAACGAGGCAATACCGAAGTCACCCGTATCCTCCGCGAGGCATCCGGAATCGCGCCCGCGCAATCAGCCACCCGCAGCCCGCACGCCGTCGAACTCACCCCCGCCCTCCTCCGCGAATCCGCCCGTAAAGGCATGGTCCTCCTCGAAACCACCAACGCCACCTTCATCCAGAAAGGCGGCTGCAACTCCTGCCACAACCAGATGCTTCCCGCCGTGGCCCAGTCCTACGCCCGCGATCGCGGCATCGCCGTCGGCAAACCCATGGCGCCCATTCCTCCCGAACAAAACGAGTTCACCACCGAGCGCTTAATCGAACATAACTCCTTCGGCGCAAGCTCGATGAGCTACGAAATGTTCTGGTACGCCGGCGTCAAGCGCCCGGCTGACGACCGCATCCACTCCCTCGTTTACCTCCTCAAAACCATGCAGCAGCCCAACGGCCGCTGGATGCAGCGCGCCAGCCGCCCGCCGCTCACCTCCGACGACTTCCAAACCACCGCCCTCGCCATCCACGCCCTCAGAACCTACGGCCGCCCCGATGACCGCGCCGACACGGAAACCCGCATCGCCCGCGCCCGCTCCTGGCTGCTTGAAGCCAAGCCCACCACCAATCTCGAGGCCGCCTTCCACGTCCTCGGCCTCGCCTGGTCCAACGCGGGCGCGCAGCCCATCGAACAGGCCGCCAAAACCCTCCGCTCCACTCAAGCAAAGAACGGCGGCTGGAGCCAGCTCCCCGCCATGGAAACCGACGCCTACGCCACCGGCCTCGCCCTCTACGCCCTCCACGAAGGCGGCGTCTCCACCAAAAGCGCGGCCTATCAGAACGGCCTCCGCTACTTGCTCGGAACCCAGGCCGCCGACGGCACCTGGCACGTCAAAACACGCGCCCTACCCGTCCAGCCCTATTTCGAATCCGGTTACCCCTACGCACACGACCAGTGGATCTCCGCCGCCGCGGCCGCTTACTCCACTATGGCCATCGCCGCCGCCGTCGAGCCGCAACGCACCGCCAGCGCGCGTTGATATTTGGATAGGCGCTGCCATTGACACACCCGCATCTGGTTGGGGCAAAATAGGCTCCCATGGAGATATTCGTAACCGGCGCTACGGGCTACGTGGGAAGCGCCGTGTGCCGGACCCTTATCGAGAAAGGATTCGCCGTCTGCGGCCTCGCCCGCAACGAACAGGCTTCGGCGAAATTGCAGGCCCTGGGCGTCCGTCCCGTACGCGGCGACCTCGCCCAACCCCAATCGTTCATGGACGCCGCGCGCCAAGCCGATGGCACCATTCACGCTGCCATGCAGTGGGGCGCAACCGCCGGTGAACTCGACCGCGCCGCCGCCGCCGCCCTCATCGACGCGCTCGCCGGCTCCAACAAACCGCTCATCTACTCCAGCGGCGTCTGGGTCATGGGCGAAACCAAGGGCCGTGTCGCCGGTGAAATGTTCCCGCTCCAACCGCCCGCCCCCGTTGCCTGGCGTCCCGCCGTCGAGCACCTCGTACAGGACTCCAAGGAAAAAGGCATCTGCGGCGTTGTTCTCCGCGCCGCCATGGTCTACGGCCGCGGCGGTGGCCGCGTCGGCAAAATGCTCCAGGAAGCCCGCGAACAAGGCGTCGTCCGCCTCCCCGGCACCGGTGACAACCACTGGAGCTTCGTCTGCATCGACGACCTCGCCTCGCTCTACCACCTCGCGCTCGAAAAGGCGCAAGCCGGCTCGCTCTACCTCGCCGCGCACGGCAACGCCGTCACCTCCAAGGCCGTCGCCGAACTGATCGCCAAAACCACCGGCATCCCCGGCAAAGTCGAGTGGCTCCCCCTCGACCGCGCCCGCGAGACAATGGGACCTGTGGCTGACTGCCTCGTCCTGGACCAGCAGGTCCTCAGCACCAAGGCCGCCCGCGAGTTGGGTTGGAAGCCCACCGGGCCCGGAGTGCTCCAGGCAATCGCCGCCGGAACTGCGTGAACATCGCCCTCGACTCCACCCCGCTCTCCGCCGGACCCGGTGGCATCGCCCGCTACACCGCCAAACTCCGCGATGCCCTCCGCGCCCACTTCCCCGGCGACGCGATCCTCGAACTCACGGACCAGGGCGCATCGCTCGGCCCTCTTCGCCGTCAATGGTGGAGCGTCGGCCTCCCCCTCGCCCTCCGCGAATCCCGCGCGCACATCTTCCACGGAACCGACTTCGCCGTCCCCTACGTCCCCGTCTGCGCCACCGTCATGACCATCCACGACCTCTCGCCCTGGATGCCCGAATTCCGCGACGCCACCAGCGCCCGTGTCCGCCGCCGCACCCCATGGCTCCTCCGCCTCAACCTCGCCACCATGGTCATCACGCCTACTGAAGCCGTCCGCCGCGAAGCCATCGCCCTCTTCCAACTTGCGCCTGACCGCGTCCGCGCCACGCCCCTCGGAGTCGACATCGCTCCCACCCACGAACCCAAAGACGACTTCGTTCTCCTCGTCGGAACTGGCGCCCGCAAAAACGTAGCCCTCGCCCGCGAAGCCGCCGAAGGCCCCGTCCCGCCCCACATCGTCCACCGCAACGTCACCGC
>CAYUZM010001052.1:0-2584 GCA_964449665.1 uncultured Solibacteraceae bacterium | reverse complement strand
GGAGCGGATCAAGACGCCGGGGTTCAACTTCATGAACACGCCGGGGTACGATCCGGTTTCGTTGACGGGGCTGGCGTCGGGCGGGAGCAATCTGATTTGCTTCACGACGGGGCGCGGGTCGGCGATTGGGTTCCCGACGATTCCGGTGGTGAAGGTGGCGACGAACACACGCACGTATAACCGCATGCTGGACAACATGGATGTGAACGCCGGGCGCATTGCCGATGGAGAGGCGACGGTGGAAGAAATTGGCCGCGAGATTTTTGAGCTGCTGTTGCGGGTGGCCTCTGGCGAGCGGACGAAGGCGGAGATTCTGGGCCACAAGGAGTTTGTGCCGTGGCGGATTGGACCGGTGATGTGATGAGGCGAGCGCTGCTTGGATTGATGGCCGCGGCGGTGATATGGGCGCAAGGGCCGGAGGCGGCGGCGCCAAAACCGAAATCCGCTTTTGATAAGCCGACGTTGGAGGCGTACTTACGTCACTTATTCCTGTATTTACCGAATATCAAGTTGGATATCTCGGAGCCGAAGGACACGGGCGTGCCGGGGTTCAAGGAAGTGAAGGTACGGGCCTCGTTGAACGAGGCGTTTGAGGACCGGGAGTTTCTCATATCGAACGATGGCAAGAAGGTGTTGGTGGCGCAGGTTTACGATATCGCCAGCAATCCGTTCAAGCCGGAGTTGGACAAATTGAAGCCGGCGATCGAGCCCGCGCTGGGGACGCCGGGCGCGCCGGTGGTGGTTGTGATGTTCAGCGACTTCCAATGCGGGTACTGCCGCGAGGAAGCGAAGATGATTCGCGAGAATTTGATTCAGGCGTTCCCGACCCAGGTGCGGTTGTATTTCAAAGATTTTCCGCTGGGGCAGATTCACGATTGGGCGCGGCCGGCGGCGGCGGCGGGGCGGTGCGTGGACCAGCAGGACCGGGCGAAGTTCTGGTCCTATCACGATTGGATTTTCGAAGAGCAGCCGAAGATGACGGCGGCGGAGTTTCCGGGCAAGTTTGCGGCATGGGCCAAGGGACAGGGGCTGGATGGCGAGAAACTGACGGCGTGCCAGGCGTCGAAGTCGACGATGGATGAGGTGGAGAGGTCGATTGCGGAAGGGAAGAATCTCGGCGTGAACTCGACTCCGACGATGTTTATCAACGGGCGGCGGATCAACTTCTCGATGAAGTGGCCGAACCTAAAACAGGTTGTCGAGTTTGAGATTGGGTATCAGGCGACGGCGAAGAACGCGGGCGAGCATTGTTGCGAATTGACGCTGCCAAATTTGTTAGGAGAGCCGAAGAAATGACGCGAGCACTGTGCGTGCGGGCCGTGGGGGCGGTGGTGCCTGCGATGAGGGGAAAGGCCGTGGTGGCTGCGCTGGCGATGGGTGCGTTGGCTTGGGCAGCGGCTCCGGCGCGGGAGGTGAAGGCTGCGCCGAACGAGATGGCTTATCTCGATCATGTGAAGTATCTGGCGAGCCCTGAAATGAGAGGCCGCGGCACGGGGACTGCGGAGTTGGAGAAGGCCGGTCAGTATATTGCCAAGCAGTTTCAGAAGATCGGGTTGAAGCCGGTGGCGGGCGGGAAGTATATGCAGGAGTTCCCGGTGACGACGAATGCGCGGCTGGGCAAGAACAATGCCGTGGAGTTGGTGTTGAGCAGCGGTCGTGCGAAGTTGAGCGCGGATTCGCAGTTCGTTCCGTTCAACTTTTCGACGAGCGGTACGTTTGAAGGCGGTGTGGTGTTCGCCGGGTATGGGATCACGGCGAAGGAGTACAACTACGACGATTACGCGGGCGTGGATGTGAAGGGGAAGTTCGTGCTGCTGCTGCGGCATGAGCCGCAGGAGTTCGATGAGAAGAGCGTGTTCCAGGGCAAGGTTTACACAGAGCATTCGCAGTTCTTTTCGAAAGCGGTGAACGCGAAGATGCACGGGGCGTTGGGCGTGATTCTGGTGAACGACCAGGCGAACCATAACTCGGACGCCGATGAGTTGGAAAATTTCGCCAAGACGGTGGGGCCGCGCGATGGCGGCATTCCGTTCGTGCAGATCAAGGCCGATCAAGCGGAGAAGTTGCTGGCGGGAACTGGGAAGTCGCTGGCAAGGATCGTTCCGGCGATTGACGATGGGTTGAAGCCGCAGAGCTTTGCGCTGCCGGAATCGGTGAAGGTGAAAACGGTGACCGATCTGCGGCGCGACACCAAGACCGTGCACAACGTGATGGGGCTGCTGCCGGGCGAGACGAAAGAGTATGTCGTGATTGGCGCGCACTACGATCATCTCGGGCTGGGCGAGCAGTTTTCGATGGCGCCTTCGATGGCCGGGACGGCGCATCCGGGGGCGGACGATAACGCGAGCGGAACGGCGGGCGTGCTGGAACTGGCGCGGTACTTCGCCGGGCAGCCGAAACAGAAACGCGGCATTCTGTTTATGACGTATGCGGGCGAGGAGTTGGGGCTGCTGGGTTCGAGCCACTATGTGAATCATCCGTCGATTCCGATCGAAGATGCCGTGGCGATGATCAACATGGACATGATCGGGCGGATACGCGATGGGCGGGTGGTTATCGGCGGCACGGGGACGGGGAATTCGTT